>CAKZNJ010000569.1 GCA_937129505.1 uncultured Anaerolineae bacterium
TTCAACCCGACGGAAAAATCGCCCTCCTTGCCATCGGTAAAGCTGCCATTGCGATGGCGAAAGGTGCAAAAGAAGCGCTTGGCGATAAGATCAGTGCGGCGCTTATCGTCACCAAACATCAACCGTATCATGAGCATGTCGATTTTCCCGTTCTGGTTGGCGATCATCCCGTCCCGAAGCAGCGCAGCCTTCATGCTGCTCGAGCCGTTGAGAAATTTTTAGCGACCCTCAGACCCGAAGACACTCTCCTTTGTCTCGTTTCAGGTGGAGCTTCCGCGCTAATGACCTATCCCCGCCACTCCTTGCGACTGAGAGACCTTCAAAAAACCACCCAACTGCTCCTTCGCTGCGGAGCAACGATTCACGAGTTGAACACCATCCGTAAACATCTGGAGCGGTTCAAAGGAGGGGGAATCGTCCAAGCGGTCAAGACGGCTCAGATCATCAGCCTAATCATTTCTGATGTCATCGGCGACTCGCTTGAAGTGATTGGTTCTGGGATGACTGCACCCGACCCAACCAGTTTTTCCGAGGCTCTCGGTGTAATCGATCGGTATGATCTGCGCAGTGCGCTGCCTAGTAGAGTATTAGAATACCTCGAACAAGGGCGTCAAGGACTCCATCCAGAAACTCTCAAACCGAACGATCGTCTCTTTAACCGTGTGGCAAATAGGATTATTGCCAGCAACCGCCACGCCTGTGAGGCTGCCTGCCGTTTCTTGCAACAAGCGGGAATCGAAACGCTACATCTGACATCGTATTTACAAGGTGAAGCGAGGGAGGTTGGACGGGTCTTTGCTGCTTTTGCCCGTCAACTTGATTATTCCAGAGGCAGCCATACCCAACCATTCTGCTGGATCGCTGGCGGAGAGACAACGGTTACTGTGCGAGGCAATGGGATGGGGGGGCGAAACTCCGAACTAGCGTTGGGGGCAGTCATGGAGCTAAACAATGTGCAAGATGCACTCTTGATCAGCCTTGCTTCAGATGGCGACGATGGCTTCAGCCCCGCAGCGGGGGCAGTGGTCAGTCATTCGTCCGCCGAGCGCGCACGTGCCAAAGGCCTGATTGTTAACGATTT
>CAKZNJ010000570.1 GCA_937129505.1 uncultured Anaerolineae bacterium
CCATCATTATTCAGTTTCTGGTCAGGGGCGATACAGGGCACGCTGTGCCTTACTATGGGGTGGGCGTTTTTCTGCCTATTACCGCGATGGGATTAGCCATGCGCAAACATATCCAACTGCATGTAACTGGTCGAAGAAGGACATGGGCTTTGGGGGGTGTAACCTTTTCGATTGCCCTCTCTACATTTGTCTTTGTCGGTCAGATTGTTGGGAAGTGGTTTGAAGGCGGTTGGTTGGTCTTAATTGCCCTGATTGTTATCATCTTGATGGCACATGCTATTCTCATCTCGCCGGTTGGCTATCGTGATCCCGACCAAATCTATCGGATCGTACGCGTAAAATCGCGTGTGGAGGGGCCGATGGGTGCTATTGTCGAATGGCAATCGCTCAAGGTGCAAGAATATCGTTATAAACTGTTGATAGCCATTGCCAAGTTTTGGGAATGGTTTGGCGTGCGTCGTCCGCTTCGTTATGAGCCGCCTGTCCTTGCAGGCGAATTTGAAGAGGCGGTTGAGGCTGGCCACAGCCATCATTCCTATCTCGAACCATATCTCACGAAAAATTCTCCGCCCGCACAACAGAGTTCTGTTCCTAAGGAAGAGCCGTCCGCTAACCAACCTACATGATCTCCCAACCGATTTATCGTTTGCGCACCACTGAGGTGTACAGCGCTCTGGAAACCTCGCCGCAGGGTCTGACGGCGGAGCAGGTTGCAGAGCGCCTTTCACTCTATGGCAAGAATGTCATCCAAGAGCCAACTCCTCCCTCGCTATGGAGTAAATTTGTCGTCCATACCGTTCATCCCATGGCCCTGCTATTATGGATAGCGGGCTTGCTGGCAATTGTCGTGCAGGAGATCAGCCTGGCCTTTGTTATTTGGTCGGTCATTTTGGTGAATGCTGCCTTTTCCTTCTGGCGGGAACATCGCGCCAATCTGGCAGTGGCAAGTTTGAAAGATGTCTTACCCTCTTTCAGTCGCGTGTTGCGGGAAGGGCAGGAAGTGCTCATTCCGACGCCGCAGATCGTGCCTGGTGACATTCTGGTGCTTGCTGAAGGGGATAACATCCCTGCCGATGCTCGTGTTGTGCAAGAATATGGTTTGCGTGCCAACCAGGCAATTTTAACTGGCGAAGCAATGCCGGCGCGCAAAACGGCGGATGTTTCCCTTCGCGAGGGAATAAGTGAGCTGGAAAGGCCAAATCTGGTCTTTGCGGGGACTTCTGTGTTCAGCGGCACAGCCAAGGCAGTGGTGTACGCCACGGGAATGTTGACCCAGTTCGGCCGCATTGCCCACCTAACTGGCACGGTGGAGGAAGAACCCTCTCACTTGCAGGCCGAGATTGTCCGTCTAACCCGCCGTCTCTCGGTGATCGGCCTCACCATCAGTGTCGTTATCTTTTTTGTCGGCGCCTTTGATCCCGAAATTGTCCTTTTTGACCCACAAAATCGGGTGGTTCAGGCATTTCTCTTTGCGCTGGGGATTTTGGTGGCTATTGTCCCCGAAGGGTTACCCGCTACCCTATCGCTCTCTTTGGCAATGGCCGTGCAACGGTTAGCTCAACAGGGGGTACTGGTCAAGAAGCTTGCCATGGTGGAAACGTTAGGCAATATCTCCGTCATTTGTACCGATAAAAGCGGAACGCTTACCCAAAACCAGATGACGGTGCGCGAGATTTGGGTCAGCGGCGAACGGCTTAGCGTAAGCGGTTTGGGCTACGAACCAAAAGGAGACATTTTCCCCGATCCCCGTTCGATGAAATTGCAGTCAAGTTTGAACCTGTTGCTCACCGCTGCCACGCTTTGCAATAATTCCCGCCTGATTCCCCCCAGTGAAGAACATCCGTATTGGTCTGCTTTGGGTGATTCGACCGAAGCGGCTTTGCGCGTCGTTGCTCGAAAAGGGGGCATCGCAGAGGAGAGCTTGATCAAAAAATATCTCCGCTTGCACGAGATCCCCTTTGAAGCCCGCCGCAAGCGAATGACAACCATTCACCGCTGGGGAAAAGATGAAGTAGCCTTTGTTAAAGGTGCTCCGCGCGAGGTTCTCCAGCTTTGCCACTCCTGGCAGTGTGGGGAGGATGTAATCCCGCTCAGCGAAACGATGCGGGAGCGCATTTTGGCAACTAATGATGATTATGCGCGCAACGCTTTGCGAGTGCTAGCCTTTGCCTATCGCTTGCTGCCACCCCGCAGCAGCTATGCTGAGCAAAATGTAGAACGTGACTTAGTATTTTTGGGTTTGATGGCGATGCACGATCCGCCCCGCCCTGAAGTTGCCCGCGCCATTCAAATTTGTCAGCAGGCGGGGATTCGCATCATCATGGTCACCGGCGATTATGGACTGACTGCTGAGACCATTGCTCGCCGTATTGGCATGCTGACGACACTGAATCCGATGATTGTAACGGGTGCTGAGCTAGATGAGATGAATGATCTGCAGTTGCAGAAGCTGATGGAAAAAGAAGTCATCTACGCTCGTATGGCTCCGGAGCATAAACTGCGCCTAGTGGCGGCTTTACAAGCGAAGGGAGAAGTGGTGGCAGTCACAGGTGATGGGGTGAATGATACCCCCGCTTTACGCAAGGCAGATGTCGGCGTAGCGATGGGGATCATCGGCACCGATGTAGCTCGCGAAGCTGCTGATGTCATTTTGACCCAAGACAATTTCAGCACGATCGTGGATGCCATTCGAGAGGGACGGGCAATTTATGACAATATCCGCAAATTCATCACCTATATCTTCTCTAGCAATGTGCCGGAGTTAGCCCCCTTTGTCGTTTCGGCGATTGCCCAAATTCCTCTAGCTCTGACCGTGCGCCAGATCTTGGCAATTGATATGGGTACGGATTTATTGCCTGCTTTAGCCCTTGGCGCGGAGAAGCCTGAACCCGATATTATGACCCGGCCACCCAAAAAACGTGGTACGCCGATTATTG
>CAKZNJ010000571.1 GCA_937129505.1 uncultured Anaerolineae bacterium
GGGAATGGGATTAGCCCGCTCAGGCGTTGCTGATGGTCACAAAGACCATCGGGCGACGTTTGGTCTTATGGTAAAGGAACGACCGTAAGGTTTGTTCCAAATCGCCTTGCAGACGGCCATTGCTGGCGCAATCCACCGTCTTACGCACCATCTGGCGCGTTTCCGCAATCAACTGATCCAGCTCATCAGCAGAGACAAATCCCCTTGTGATCACCTCGGGCTCATCCAACAAACGACAGGAATTGCGGTCTAAGACGATATTGACCAGCACAAAACCATCGCGGGCAAGGATCTCCCGCTCACGCACCAGGCTGGGACTGATATCCCCTACCGAAGCGCCGTCCACAAAGACATATCCGCCCGGCACCCGCTCGCCGATGCGCATCTCATCTTGGTACAGTTCGATCACCATCCCATTTTCCACAATCGCAATCCGCTCTGCCGGGATGCCTACTTCCTGTGCCAAGCGGGCATGCTGGTGCAGATGGCGCAGCTCGCCGTGGATCGGAATTAAAAAGCGTGGGCGCACAAGGTTCAGCATCAGCTTGATCTCTTCTGCGCTGGCATGACCGGAGACATGCACTGGCGCGATGTCTTCATAAATAACATTCGCCCCCCGCCGAAAGAGACGATTAATCGTGCGATAGACACTCTCTTCATTACCCGGAATGGGATGGGAAGACAGGATGATCGTGTCACCAGGGATAATGTCGAAGTAACGATTAGTCCCTGTCGAAAGACGTCCCATGATCGAGCTTGGCTCGCCTTGGGTACCGGTAGACATAATCACGATCTCGCTGGGGTTCATACGCAGGGCTTGTTCGATAGACACAATCGCCTCATCTGGAATTTCTAAGTAGCCCAACTTGCGTGCGATGCGCGCATTCTCGACCATACTTGCCCCAACAAAGGCCATTTTGCGTCTATAACGCATGGCCGCATGAGCAACCTGTTGCATCCGCGAGACAAGAGAGGCAAAACTGGCTACGATAATCCGCCCCCGAGCATCTCGGAAAACGCTGTCGAAGGCAGCATCAATCACCCGCTCGGAGGGAGTCCAACCCGGTCGAGTGGCATTGGTCGAATCCGCCAGTAAGGCTAAGACACCTTGCTGAGAGTATTCTGCCAGCTTTGCAAAATCAGTCGGCCAATTATCAACCGGCGTGTGATCGAACTTGTAATCTCCGCTGTGCACCACCAACCCTAGCGGCGTACGGATTCCCAATCCTACCCCATCGGGGATGGAATGGCAAACATGAAAGAACTCTACATCGAAAACCCCGATTTGAGTGCGGTCACCCGCCCGAACGGTGTTGAGAGTGAGTTTGCTCAACAAGCCGTTGCGCCCCAGTTTTACTTCCAAAAAGCCTCTGGTCAGGGCGGTGGCATAGATCGGCGCTTGTACCTGTTCTAGGACATGTCGCGCTGCTCCGGTGTGGTCTTCGTGACCATGGGTAAAAATAATCCCTTTGACTTTATGGCGATTCTGAACCAGATACTGAAAATCCGGGATGATGTAATCGATCCCCAGCATATCATTTTCAGGGAACATTAACCCTGCATCGACAATCAAAATCTGATCGTCGTATTCGTAAACCATCATATTTTTTCCTACTTCCCCCAATCCCCCGAGGGGGATAATGCGTAAATGTTTCATGCTCATACTTCCTTATTTTCCTTTTCCTTGTTTGCAATGTTGCTCATCCATGCAAAACAACAGCCCGAACGGCAAATAACCGACCGGGCTGCTGCTGAAAGTCAGGATTGGATCATGCATTTGCTCAAACGTCAAACTCCTTCTCCTTCAAAACCACTAACAACATCCAAAGTCGGCAAACTTTGCCAACATTCGTCTAGATTGATTTTAGCATTATGGAGAGGATTTGTCAAAGCGAAGGCACATTTTGTACGGCGGTGCTAAAGCCGTGCTTCAGCACTTTTGAATAAGGGTTTGTTTGCTGGTGTCAATTGATCTGGGGAGTCCTACGCTGTCTGGTTTTGATCGTCCCCTTGGCGCTTATGATGATCGCTGCCCCGTTCATTGCACTTTGACTGTAGCCGAGCTGCGTCCTGTCGAACGTAGTGACCCCGTGTCAGGTCGAGATGGGAACATGACGCCGTAGCGTCACTTGATGAGGTCATGACATGAATACCGCGCAGCTTCCAAGCAGGCAAGTGCGGCTTGGTTTGGCTTTTGCCTTGCTCCACCAGACCCACCCTATTCTGTTATGAGTATCCAGCGAGAAGATCACTCGCCTTCTCGACCAGTAGCCCTCACCGCCGGCCCCTTTCCCCTTGGGAGAGGAAGCAAGCTCCCTTCCCCCAAAATGGGGGAAGGGCAGGGGATGAGGGCTGTGATGAGGGAATAACATAAATTCCGTTCCCAAAAAGCGGCCATTCCGAGCCAGACCTCCACATGGGTAAGAAGTTCTCGGCGTGGATATTCTTTGACCAGTTTCTGGATAGAATTCCTGCAGGGATCTTCGCCGATGGCGAGC
>CAKZNJ010000572.1 GCA_937129505.1 uncultured Anaerolineae bacterium
CCGGGGGGCAAAACAGCTTCGATATTGGCTTGAACGGTAGAAAGGGGGAGGTCTTCTTGCAACCAGATGTCCATTAAGTCGTTTGAACTGGTAAATCCGAGAGGGAGAGCAGCGGCAAGCTGAATACGAGGGTGGGGCTTAAAACCTTGCGAGAAGGCGAGCGGTAAGCCAGCACGACGCAATGTCCTCTCCCAAGTTCGATAAAGATCGAGATGGCCTGTAAAACGCATGGCATCCATTTTGTCAAAGTTAATGCGCACTCGGATCATCGGTTCAATTGGAAGAGGTCACTCGCAGGGGCGGGCATTTCCAAGTTATCCCCTTTTCACGCCGCAGGGAATTGTACTTGGGTAAAATCCCACATGCGTAACAACCTTGACGGCAATCCGCTCTGGTTTGGCCTTGGAAGCTTTGTTGATAATCTTGAATGAGAAATTGTTTTCGCACCCCGATATCAATATGATCCCAAGGGAATTTCTCAGTGATGGGTCGCAGGCGGTGGGTATAAAACTCCGGGCTCAACCCTGCAGAAGAGAATGCTTGGAACCATGCTTCCACTTTTCGCTGGTCATTCCAGGCATCAAATTTTGCGCCATTTTTCCAAGCTGCGTAAATGACTTGGGCAAGACGGCGATCGCCTCGGGATAGCCACGCTTCCAAAAAGGTTGCCTCGGGCGGATTCCAGGTTAATTTTAGGTTTCTCCCGCGGAGATTACGCTGTAAGAGCTCTATTTTTTGTTGAATGCTCTCAAGCGAATCGCAGGCGACCCACTGAAATGGTGTATGGGGTTTGGGAATGAAAGTTGAAACACTGACATGGATTTGAGCCCGATTTCCAATGACCCCTTTGCCGATTGCAAGGACTTGCTTGGAAAGATCAGCAATCGCTTGAACATCGTCCAGTGTTTCGAGTGGATGTCCGATCATAAAGTAGAGTTTTAGCATTTGCCACCCATTTTCAAAAATTGCTTGTGCAGTTTCGAGAAGGTTTGAGGTGGAGATGGGTTTATTGATGATGTTACGCATTCTCTCTGTGGCTGCTTCTGGGGCAAGGGTAAAACCACCTCGGCGAGTATTTTCAAGTGCGCGCATCAGTTGGACGGAGAAGGTCTCAATACGCAAGGAGGGGAGAGAAATGGAAAGTTGATGGGAAGAAAACTCGTTTTGAATTTCTCTGACCAACTCCGAGATTTGCGTATAGTCAGAAGATGAAAGCGAAAGCAGCCCAACTTCATGATAGCCGGTGGCTTGGACCGCCTTTTTGATGGTCTCGATGATTTCACCGACCGAGCGTTCACGAATTGGACGGGTTACCATGCCAGCATGACAAAAACGACAGCCTCGGGTACAACCACGCATGATCTCGATTGGTATGCGTTCATGAACTGTTTCGATATAGGGGACAATGATACGATGCGGCGGTGGGGGAAGATGGGCAACCAAACGTTTCGAGATAGTTGTTGGAGCAGATGCTATCTTTTTTTCTAAGTGTGAAAAGGTGCCATCGGGATGGTAAAAGTCTTGATATAGTGAGGGAATATAAACCCCATCAACTTTCGATAGCTCTCCCAGTAGCTCAGAGCGACTCGTTGAAGATACCCGCCAAGAGCGAAATACATCGATGATCTCGTGGATGACTTCTTCACCTTCGCCGATAACAAAAGCGTCTATAAATGGCGCCATTGGCTCCGGATTGTAAGTAGCGTGTCCACCTGCAATAATTAGCGGGTGTTCATCTGTTCGTTTGCTTGCCCAAATTTCTAACTTTGCTAAATCTAAAATGTTTAAAACATTCGTATAGAGAGACTCGTAGGGGATAGAAAAGCCGATAATATCAAACTGCGCTAGAGGATGTTTGGTTTCAAGTGCGTAAAGGGGAAGAGAATTTTCTCTTAGTTGAGTTTCCATATCCACCCAAGGAGCAAATGCCCGCTCTGCAAGGGAGTCCGACCTTTGATTGATCAGGTCATATAGAATAGCTAAGCCGAGATTTGACATGCCAATGTCGTAAATGTCAGGGAAAACCAAGCAGAGGTGGACCTCTGTCTCCTCCCAATTCTTAAGAATTTGATTGAGCTCTCCCCCCGTATATCGAGCTGGTTTCTGAACCCGTGGCAAGATTGAAAGAAGCCGTTTTTCTATATCATTCGGAAGGTGGGGGGAAATTTTTTTCATGTTTTCTAAGCTCAATCGATCCACAAATTACCTATAAAAGCCTTGATTTTGGATTATATCAAATGGTGGTTAGAAAAAGTGATCGATGCACTGATATTTGGGTAAGCTTTGATCAAACGGACTTAAAAACATCCCATAACAATGGGATGTCATAACATCAGTAGGTATAGAAAGAGAATAAGCTGCAGAAGTGACTCTATGTATGATTAGACAGCCACTTCGTTATGTTTACCTGTTTACTCAAAAGTCCAGCGGTCGATGTCTCTCTGCCAAGAGACGATCTCCTCGGGTTTGAACCATAAGCTAATTTCGGACTCTGCGGTTTCAAGCGAGTCTGAAGCATGAGTCAGGTTTCTACCAACATCTAGCCCTAAATCATGTCGAACTGAGCCGGGAGCAGCCTCGCGAGGACGTGTAGCGCCCATGGTTTGACGTACCGCTGCCACTGCTTCAGGACCTTCCCAAACCATCGCCAAAACGGGGGAGGAGGTGATGTAGTTGATCAAATTGTTATAAAAAGGCTGATTCTTGTGGATAGCGTAGTGCGTTTCAGCTAACTCTCTGCTAACCCACATAAATTTTGCCGCCACTAATTTCAATCCCCGCTCTTCTAAACGGGAGATAATACGTCCGACTAAGCATCGTTGGACACCGTCTGGTTTAATCATGACGAAAGTTCGTTGCACAAAAGCCTCCATATTCAAAAATCATCGGAGCAATTCCTCCGCTTTATTGTAAGCGTCCAAAGCTTCGGAAAGCAAATCTTTCCGAAGGTAAGCATCCCCTAAGAGCATCCACATCCTGACATCCATCGGGTATTGATATAGCGCGTTTGAAAGGTCCTGAATGATCTGATCAAGGGCAAATTTTTGGCTTATCAAGGTTTGATATTTCCCTAGTGCTTGATCGAGGTCACCATTGGTCAGGGCAAGGCGGGCATCGTCAATTGTAAAAGTCGTCTCCCTTTCTGAGATGGGTTCTATCCTTTCTTGCAACGCTGCAGCAGGAGCTTCGGCGATGTCTGGAACGGGTAAAACTTCTACTACCGCTTCGGAAAATTCTGAGGTGTCAGGGGTAGTTTGTTGCAGAATGAATGGCTCACTGATTTTTTCTTCTAATTCACTTTCTAGTGCGAAAGCCTCTCCCGCATATGGCTCGGTCTGTTCTTTTTCCTCGGTTTGTTCGGGTAGATATTCGGGAATCCAGCCTTGCTCTTCTTCTCGCGTAGAGATTACCCACTCCGGGACTTCGATTTCTTCGGGTGGTATTACGGGTGTTTCTGCCAACTGATCTTTTTCGAGCTCAATACGTAACCAGTCAGGAAGTGCTTCAGCTTCTGATTGATCGGGAGGAGTTGTCGCTATTTCAAGCTTATCTGAAAACCATTCGGGCTCTTGCTCAGAGATTGGCTCCGCTAATGGGGAGATTTCTTCAAGCGGATGGACAACAGTTTCTTCCTCTATTGTATCAGTTTTCGACTCAAGATATTCGCGTATCCATTCAGGTGGTTCTTCTTTGCGTTCTTCGGGGGAAAGTAAGAGGGCTTCTTCTGCCCCTTGTTTCGCAGCTAAGCTTTCTAACCACGCAAAGGCCTCTTCCTCCATCGAGGGGACACTCGTCTCGCTCAATGGTTGTTGCTCTGTAGAGAGCTCCTGCTTTGGCGTAACGGCAACAGGTTTTGTATCTTCCTCAGTGACAGGTGGTTCTTCTTCTATGTCAGCTAACAGCCAGTCTGGGAGCGGTTCTGCTGCGGGTTGTGGTTCTTCTTCGATTAGCCAGGCTGGTAATTCCTCTTCGATTGAAAAAATTCTGGCTTGAGAAGAAGGAATGGGAGACTCACCAGCGGGAGGGGTAATAGGTTCGAGATTACTCCATTCAGCTTCTGGTGACACTACTTCTGCTGTGACGTTTGATTTGTTAGTCAGCTCATCAACCCAATCCGGGACATCTTCTAATTGCGCGGGTGAAGGCTTCGGCGACGTTTCCTCTTCAGTTTCTAAGCCTGCGAGCCATGTTGCTATGCTGTCCCCTTCTGTTGGGGGCGTTTCTTCTAAAAAAGGGAGAGTTTCCACTACCGTTGATTCTGGGAATGTTAATTCTACTTCATCGCTAGGTGAAATTTCTTTTAGCCAATCAGGAATTTCAGCAGTTTGAAGCTCTGCTAAGTCAGTTTGGTCGGTAAAGGGGGATGTGGAAACGAACTCCTCAGGTTGTGCTTCCTCTGTTTTACTCTCTTCCCAGCCAATTTCTCTCATCCATTCTGGAATCTCGTCCGCTTTTGTCATTTCATCTGAAACTTCGGCCGGCTCAGCGAAAAAATCCAACGCTGATTCCTGAGATGTTTGAATAGCCTCAACATCTAGTTGCGGAGGTTCAGCCATCCATTCTGGTAGCTGAGCCTCTTCAGGTTTTTCATCTGCAGAGGTTATTTGAACGCCGAGAGAAGCTGCCCAATCGGGTTCCTGAGAAGGGGTTGGAATTCCAGCTTGGAAAGACGCTTCGAGTTTTTCGACAAGAACAGAAGTATCTGAAACCAGCTCGACCGAAGGTGTGTTTTCATTTAGAAAGGCAGCGTAAGGGTCTAATTCAGCCAGTTTTGCAAGTTGTCTTTCGGCGTCTTTTATCTTTCCTTCTTTTAGAGCAATCTGCCAGAGAATGAAAATTGCATCGTAGCAATAGGGTAATTTGGCGAGAAGTCCTGCAGCGACTTCTCTTGCTTCGTTATATTGTTGTGTTTCGTAATACGCCCTGGCAAGTAATACTTCTAAGTCCGGACGTTGGAGATCCTCTGCCAGTGCCATTCGGATTTCAGCAATAGCTTGTGAGTGTAAATTTCCCTTCAAGTACATTCTCGCCAAGGCGCTTCGATTCAGGTTTACCTTGGGGGGTTCGATTCCATCGCGGCGCCCATACAGCCGTTTAAGTTCTCCCTGAATGGCATTATTTGAGGGTTGGATCTCAAAAGCTCGTTCCATGTGCCAGATGGCTTCGTTTAGATTGCTCTCATCTTCTCGGATAATACTCATCCCAACATGGGAGACAAAATCATCTGGAATACTGGATAGGACGCGTTGGAAGATGTCATTGGCATCACCAAATTTCTGACTTTCGAGAAATGCCTTTCCTAGTAAGCGGTATGTATTGAGCGATTTAGGAAAATGATTCAAAATATGGCGACAATGCACGATGGCTTGATCGTAGAGACCTTGATCAATCCATTCCTCGATTTGGCGATGGTACGCTCGCAGAGAGATTGATGACATAAAATGCTCCCTTCCCGAAAAAACATCCATTGGTTTTCAGGGATACAGCTATTGTTGAAAGATATTTACTACCTTGTTTAGCATAATGGAAACAAGTGCGCCTGTCAAGTATTTCATTCAGGTAAGCCCTTATCCGTGCTAGATTTCCGAAACAAATAAATCTCCCGATCGCAGGCGACCGGGAGATCAAACCTTAGGGGCAGATGATTAGGTAGTGACTGCTTCTTCTCTAAGAGAGACAGTTTTCGCTTTTGAACGCGAGATTGCCCAACCTACAATGACTAACAACCCTAAGGAGATGACCCAGATTGCTACTAAGGTACCGCCAGTTGCACCAGCATACTTGACGATAATCGGGGCTGCTATCAGGGAAACGAGGTTTACTACTTTGATCATTGGGTTAAGGGCAGGTCCGGCGGTGTCTTTTAGGGGATCTCCGACGGTGTCGCCAACCACGCTGGCTTTGTGACGCTCGGAACCCTTGCCTGAATTCGCTGCGGTGTTGCGAGGCTCATC
>CAKZNJ010000573.1 GCA_937129505.1 uncultured Anaerolineae bacterium
CTTTTTTTAAGGTGGATAAAACAGCTTCGATCGTTGTTATATGATTATATAGGGCAAGCCATTGAAAATAATTTCGTTGTAAGATCTCTTCTTTGGGATAGGAAGTTTGGACTTCCATTGCATGATTAATAAGCTCTATCGTCCCGTTCAAATTTGTCACTACAACCCCATCACCCACACTAGCCAGTATTGCTTCAACCCGCTTCTTTGCTTCAAATAACTCTCTCGTCCGTTCTTGAACCCGAATTTCCAACTCTGCAGCATATTGTCGCAATTGATTGAGCAAATGGATATTTTCAATCACCGGCCCAAGATTACGCGAGACCAGCCGCAGAATATCCATATCCTCGGCGCTAAAAACATCTCCTCCATATTTCGGACCTAAGGCTAATAACCCCTTCACCTTATGGTGACTGATGATCGGAACCCATAAATGCGCCTGCGCGCTTCCCAGCAATTGAAACTCTTCGGGAGATAATTTTGCTTGGGCAAGGGCATTTGCGATCGTCCTTCTTTCCTCATCGCCCACCTTCAAAAGGAATTCCAAACTGCTGCGAGGCAGCGTTGTCATATCCACTTTTTCAGCAGCCCCTTGTATCACAGCACCTTCAGGGGCAACAGCAACAACCGAGAAATCCCCATGATTATCGCTCAAGAAAATGCACGCGTCCGCGATTCTCAATGTCTTGACCAAACGTTCACCAACCTCTTTAGCAAGCACATGCAAATCATTGATATACTCTAAACCAGAGGTAAGCTGTAGAATGGCCGACCGATAATCGTACCATCCACCGTAAAACAATGTATCAACCAAACGTTGAACTTGTCGCGAGATAGGGATCATCGTCGCAGCGAGAAGCAATATGATCAGCGTATTAAGGGCAGGATCGAAGAGGTACCTTTGGGGGAGAAGACGACTGAAAAGGAAAAATATTCCCAGATATAAGCCAACTAAGACAAAGAACACCAATAAAACGGTCACCCCTCGGTTGATATGTCGCTCGATCTCTATCAATCGGTAGCGAAATACAGCATATCCATAAACGAGCGGCAAGGCTGAAAGGAATAAAAAGATGGCAGAAGATGGTAGTAAAGGCCGGCTTAGCAGGACTTCTGGAAGCAAATAGGTCGTTATCAGGGGCAATGCCGCCAACAATCCCCCCAACAGCACAATACGAATTTTCGCTCTTGCACCGCTACTGGTTGTGTTTTGGTATTTGTAGTAAAGCAAATAAACATCGATAAGCAAATTGAAGGCTAAGAATAACCTTGAAGATGGAATTAAAAAGAACAATTGGGGATGGGCTTGAAGATTCGTTGTACCTAATAGCAGGTGAATCCCCCCTCCCACCATCCCAACGCCGTAAAGGAAAATTAAGCCACCTCTAAATCGCAAAACCTTGCTTTGTTGAGGAAAATGAAGGTGAAAATGAACCGAGATCGGGCCCACAATCCACAATAAAAAATAATAGAGATCAAGCACAGCCGAAGGTGCTAAGCCAGATGCTTGCCCAGTTGTCAGCAATAAACTGGAAGCGAAGAAAAACCAATAGAATAATCGTGTAGTCGGCGAGCGAGGAGCAAAAGCTTCTACCGCAAGAGCAATAACCAAAAAGACAATCGCCACAAAAAGGGGCATCAACCTTCGCAAGAGTTCCGACGGTGGTGGAGCAGTCAATACAACTTCTAATGCTATCTTTTCACCCCTGCGGTCGACAAGAAACATCACTACATCTCCTGCTCGATTACCCCAATACCAGGCGGTTTCAGCCGATAACGGCTCCCCCTGAATTTCCAATAGAAAGTCACCCACTTCTAATTGGTGATTTGACTCCCGATTTTCCTCCAGAGCCAGAATCTGATGGGAAGGTGATAATGCCCGAATACCGTCATCTGGGTAGCTCTGCACTAAGATAGTTACCCAGAGAATTAGACCCATTGTTACCAACCCCAAGATAAAGGGAATACTTAAACGCACCCGTGGTGAGGGTTGAAGCGGAATTTTTCTCATTGGTCTTAGTTTACTACGTTACCAGATGGGTAGCAACAAATATGCCACAATAAATCAACTTACAAGCAATACGCCTCTTTGCTAATTTTCCCCCACAAGAAGCTTAAGTATTTTTATCAGGTTTTCTTTTGGAT
>CAKZNJ010000574.1 GCA_937129505.1 uncultured Anaerolineae bacterium
ATTGGCCGTTCGGAAGGCGCAATGGTACGATTTCGGACAGAGCAAGGTGACGATTTAGAAGTATTTACGACCAGGCCAGACACCCTGTGGGGAGCTACCTTTATGGTCTTGGCTCCGGAACACCCGCTTGTTCAAAAAATCACCACCGCAGAACAACGAAGTTCAGTTGCTGACTACGTGAGTTACACCCTTCGGCAAAGCGACATCCAGCGCGAGGCAGTGGGTAAAGAGAAAACCGGCATTTTCACGGGAGGCTACGCAATTAACCCGGTGAACAATGAAAGGATTCCGATTTGGATCGCTGACTATGTTCTCATGACCTACGGCAGTGGAGCAATCATGGGGGTTCCTGCTCATGATGAACGTGACTTCGAATTTGCTTTGAAATTCGGATTACCTATCATTCCCGTTATTGATCATCCCCATCCGAAGCTTAAATCGCTAATTCGTAAGGCTTTCATCACGGAGGAGCTTAGTCGTTACATCCAGTCAAGCGGGATGGTACAGGATGAAGATGAGCATGCCTTTAGGGTTATCCTAGAAAGAGAGCAAGTTTCGAATTTTGTTTCGATGGTACAAAGAGGCTTGCTGCCGAAAGGGTGGGCTGAAATTGTCGGCGCCGAGTGGGTATTTATTTTCCCAGAAAAAATCCTGACCCTCTCCTCCATACAAACCGATAGGGAAATCCTCAATCGCATTCACGGATTAGATGCAAAAACGCAAGGGTATCGTACAACGATGGAGTACCTGTGGGATGTTTCCTATTACCGTGATGTCCTTTATCATGCTGAATACGGAGATATGATTCACTCGGGCGAATTTAGCGGCACGAAGGGAGAAGTAGCCATTCGGAAAGTCATCCGATGGTTAGAGGAACAGGGGTTAGGGCAGGCAAAGGTAAATTACAAACTCCGCGATTGGCTCATCTCGCGGCAACGCTACTGGGGAGCTCCAATCCCAATCGTTTACTGTCCCCAGTGCGGAGCGGTTGCGGTGCCTGAAGATCAATTGCCGGTTTTGTTGCCCGATGATGTTGAGTGGTTGCCAACGGGTGAGAGTCCCTTGAAACTCCACCCTACTTGGCGATTTACGACCTGCCCAAACTGTGGCTCAGCCGCAGAACGCGAGACGGATACGATGGATACCTTTATGTGCTCCTCTTGGTATCATTTGCGCTATCTCAGCCCCAAGTATGATAAAGGACCTTTTGATCCGTCAGAGTATGAGTATTGGATGCCGGTTGACACCTATACGGGCGGTATTGAGCACGCAACCATGCATTTGATTTACACGCGGTTTTTCCATAAAGCTTGTCGTGATATGGGGATTACCAAAGGTCCTGAACCGATGATTCAATTGCGCAATCAGGGCATTATCCTCGGAGAAGATTCTGAAAAGATGTCCAAGAGTCGCGGGAATGTGATTTCCCCTGATGAGTTGGTCAATAAATACGGGGCGGACACAGTTCGGGCGTATCTGATGTTCTTCGCGCGATGGGACATGGGAGCCCCTTGGAGCAGCACCGGTATTGAAGGAACCTCGAGGTGGTTGCGAAAGGTTTGGACAACCATTTTGGAAGAACCAAAAACCGCTAATCGCGCTACACCTGAAACCCTTCGGAATTTGCGCCGTAAAGTTCACCAGACAATACGAGCAGTGACCCGAGATTACGAATATTTTGAATTTAATACCGTTATTTCCTCGCTCATGGAATTACTCAATGAAATGATTGAGGCTAAGGAGGGAGGGGCATTTAATACGCCGGAATGGCAAGAAGCTGTAGACATTTATCTCAGGCTTATGGCGCCGGCTACACCACATATTGCTGAGGAAATCTGGCATTTACTGGGCAAGCCTTATTCTATACATACCCAAGCCTGGCCCGCAGTGGATGAAGAAGCTGCCAAGGAGGAGACAATAACGTTAGTGGTACAGATCAATGGCAAAGTGCGTGATCGTTTAGAATTGTCGGCTACGGTAACTGAGGAAGAAGCAAAACAGGCTGCATTGCAAAGTGAGGTTGTGCAGAAGTACCTTGGGGGTAAATCGCCAAGACAGATTATTTATGTTCGCCGGCGTTTGGTGAATATCGTTTCTTAAGTGATTGGAATATCTGAAGAGAGGAGTAACTGCATGGATAAAAAAGTCATCATTCAGACGGAGAATGCTCCTAAACCGATTGGCCCGTATTCGATGGGAGTAGCTTTCGGGGAGTTCATTTTTACCGCCGGCCAACTGGGCATCGATCCGAATACGGGTGAAATCGTGTCCGGCGGCATTCAAGCTGAGACACGGCAGGCTCTGACGAACATCAAGAATATCTTGGAGTCGGTTGGTTCAGGTCTCGAAAAAGTAGTCAAGACCACTGTCTACCTCCGAGATATGGCTGAATTCAGCCAAATGAACGCAATCTATGGGGAGTTCTTTTCAGAGGGTTTTCCTGCCCGCACGACCATCCAAGCAGGAGCATTGCCTAAGAATGCGTCCATTGAGATCGAAGTGATTGCTTTTCGTTGAGTGCTTCTTAGGCAAATTGCGGGTATAATCTAACCTGCTTTGACAAAAACTTTTGTCTCGATCATTGTCCCTTGTTACAACGAGCAAGAGACGATTGCTTCGTTGCTCATGGCGATTTATCAGCAAACCTACCCTCTTGAGCAAATTGAAGTATTAATTTCAGATGGGATGTCGACAGATAACACGCTGCAAATGATCAATTCATTTGTCCGCCAACATCCGAGGCTTAACGTCCATGTCATTGAAAATCCTGAACGGGCGATTCCGAAAGCCTTAAACCGGGCTATTGAGCGCGCACGCGGAGAAATCATTATTCGTTTGGATGCGCACTCGTTACCTTATAAGGATTATATAGAACGATGCGTGGAGGCATTGGAAAAAAAGCGCGGAGAGAACATCGGGGGAATGTGGGAGATCGAAGCAGGAGAAGAAAGCTGGTTGGCTCGCTCGATTGCAGTGGCTGCTGCTCATCCGCTGGGTGTTGGGGATGCCCGCTATCGCGTGGGTGGCAAGGCTCAATATGTAGATACAGTTCCCTTTGGAGCGTTTTGGAAATCATTGTTCGATAAAATTGGTAAATTTAACGAGAGCCTCTTAACGAACGAAGATTACGAATTCAACACTCGGATCCGCTTAAGCGGTGGCAAAATTTGGTTTGACCCTGCCATTCGAACGAGGTATTTGGCGCGTAAAAACCTAAAAGAGCTTGCTAAACAATACTGGCGCTATGGATACTGGAAAGCTAAGATGCTTCGAATGTATCCTAAAGCAATAAGGTGGAGACAGTTGTTGCCCCCCCTTTTCGTTTTCAGCCTTTTCGTGTCTTTGATCTTCTCACCGTTCTTCTTGCTGGCGAGGTATTGGCTTTATCTTCAGTTAGGAGTCTATGTTTTGACCCTATTGGCAATTGGACTTAAGCAAGCGATCAAACGCAGGGAACTCTTATTGTGGATCGGAGTGCCGTTGAGTATGGCGACGATGCACCTATCTTGGGGATTAGCCTTTCTATGGAGCATATTGACTGCTAATGGCAAATGAACGGACAGAGTTACCTTCGCGACCTTGGCGGTTGCGATTCTACGAACGCCGCCCATTATTGTTATTGGGCGATTTTTTAGCGGCTTCAATCTCTTTTGTTTTAGCCTTATATTTTTGGGCAATCAGCGAGAGGTTTTTAGGGTTTTCAATCGACTTTGTGCAACGAAGAGTGCCATGGTGGTTCTGGTTGATCCCACTAATCTGGATGCTCTTTTTAGTCGAGCTTTATGATTTATATCGGGCTTCGGACTGGCGTTCAACGATCAAGGGGGTTGCCACGGCTGCAGTGATAGGTTTTGTGGTTTACCTTGTTTTATTCTTTTATTATGCGAACTCTCCCCGCTCATTACTCCCCCGAAGGGGGGTAGCAACGTTTCTAATCTCCGCTTCTGTATTAACTTTGGCATGGCGATGGGTATATATCCGTATCTTCACCTTACCTCAATTCATGCGCCGGGTGTTGATTATCGGTGGAGGTAATGCAGGCACCTTGATGATCGATGTGTATAAAACGCTTCAACCGCCCCCCTTTGTGGTGGTGGGGGTGGTCGATGATGATCCCGAAAAACAAGGCACCGATATCCATGGAGTGCCCGTGATAGGAACAAGCGAAGATTTAATGGATTTGATAAAGAAGTATGATATTTCGGATATCATTGTTGCTATTTCAGGAGCGCTCAACAGCAACATGTTTCAGGCACTGATCACTGCTCAAGAAAGCGGTGTTGAAATAACCCGTATGCCAAAAATGTATGAACGGTTATTAGGAAGAGTACCTATCCGAATTTTAGAAGCAGATTGGATCTTACGCTCGTTCGTTGATGAAACGTCGGTAAGTATTTTCGATGAACTTATGAAGCGATTATTCGATATTTTTGGCAGTTTAGTGGGGATGGTTGTTTTTTTGGTGACTTTTCCATTCCTCGCTGCAGCCATCGTAATAGACGATGGTTTCCCGATCTTCTATACCCAAATCCGCTTGGGAAAAATGGCAAAGCCTTATTCGCTGATCAAGTACCGAACGATGCGCCGCGATGCCGAGTCCGATGGGAAACCCCGTTGGGCGCAGGAAAAT
>CAKZNJ010000575.1 GCA_937129505.1 uncultured Anaerolineae bacterium
GGTTGGTTGGCGCGTTATGGCTGCCAGCTTGGCAAGATGGTAGCTTGCCTCATTCGCCGCGCTTGTTGGGCGGTGGGACGATCTTATTGGGAATGGCTCTCCTTCCGATCGGCGCATTGGCATTCAGCTTCTCCTCAAAAGGGGGCAAACAGGTCGTTAGGCTGGCTCAGGGTGTTGCTCGCCGGTTCGAACACTTAGGCAGGAGAAATCTTTTATTTATCGGCCTCCTCTTTGCCACCTGTTCTTTTTGGGTGGCGGGGGATTATAGCTGGTATTTCTCGACTGTCATGCGGCGGCTGCCCCTGTTGCTCCTCTATGCTGGACTGGTAGCTCTAATCCTAAAAGCATGGCTCACCCATTTAGGATGGCTAAAAGTTGGGTCAGCCGCTCTGCTGTTCACAGCCGCCATTTTGCGTTTGAGCGTATTCCTCGCCGAGGTCACCGACTATCCCTTCTCGCTCTATTGGTCGGAAACCACCCGCTTTTATTATGCCTCCCTCTTTTTTTCCGAGCGATTATATGGTGAACGAATCGCCTGGCCACCTTATGATGCCAGTCGCGCCCTACTCCAAGCAATCCCCTTCTTGCTCACTGGCATTCCACTCTGGATCCATCGTCTGTGGCAAGCCTTGCTGTGGATCGGAATCGCAGTCCTCACCGCAATGGGCGTGGTTCGCCGTTTGCACAGCGGGGACGCCTTCCACCGTTGGACGTTGATTGCCGCCACGGTGCTGTGGTTCTTGCTGGCGCCGGTCTATTTTCAGCTTCAATTGGCGGTTTGGTTGATGTGCGTCGGTCTGGATCGCCGCTTTTGGGAGCGTGAGAGTACGATGCGCACTTTTTTGGTCCTAGCGATTGCTTCGATCTGGAGCGGCTTGAGCCGCATTAACTGGTTTCCCATGCCGGCACTCATCGCAGTCCTGTTTTATACCCTCGAAAAACCGAAAGACGGACAAACCGTCCAACAATATTTTTTCCAACCGATCCTCTGGGTTTTGTTCGGCAGCCTGATTGCAGCCGCAACGCAAGGTATCTATATCTGGCTTTCAGGCGCCGAAGCGCACACCTATGGCTATATTTTCACCTCCAAGATTCTCTGGTATCGCCTTCTGCCAAACCCCACTTTTCCAACCGGCATTCTCCCCACCGCAATCTTTGTTTCCTTGCCCCCCCTAATTTGGATTGGTTGGCGGATGAGAACACAACGCCGGCAGTTGGGTTTTTGGCGTGGGGCAGTGCTGATCTCGATTCTGGCAGTCCTTTTCGGCGGTGGAATTGTGGTCAGCGCAAAAATTGGCGGCGGCAATAACCTGCATAATTTGGATGCCTACTGGGTCATGCTGTGGCTTCTCAGTCTCAGCTTATATCTTGGACGGGTGACGAACGAGAGCAGAACTACCACTGAAACGGCAAAGGTGTCTCTCACGGATGTCAATCACCCTCGCCGAGCGATCTTACTCGCATGGATGATCATCCACTTGGTTATTTCCACCCTGAGCAGCGGATCCCCGCGCTTGCTGTACAACCGCAGTGAAGCCATAAGCGATCTGCGATTGCTCGAAGAAGCCGTGAGAACCGCAGATCAGCAGTCCCCTGTGCTGTTCCTGACCGAACGCCACCTGCTCACGTTTGGCACTCTGCCCCATCTTCGTTTGGCAGCCCAATATGAGAAGGTCTGGCTATTGATGATGGCAATGGCACATAACCAGACCTATATGGCTCAATTTCGGGAGGACATTCGATCGCAACGCTTCTCCCTAATTGTCAGTGATCCTTTGCGCCTGCGCAAGAAGGGCACAACCGCTCATTTCGGCGATGAAAACGATTATTGGGTAGATGAAGTTGCCTCATATATCCTGTGCTATTATGAGCCGAAGAAGTTGCTTCGCACAGCGACAATCCGATGGTACGTACCTCGTCCGGATCCCTTGCCCTGTCCCTGAAGAGAAACCCAAATATTTAGGGTGCGCTATCTTATAAGCCGCTGTACAATTGACGGTGGATAACGCTCAGGGCACGCACTTGTTCCGCAGCACGATACGAAGAGCGTACCAATGGTGCGCTTTCAACCCACTTGAAACCAATACTTAGTCCGTATTCTTTAAGTTCAGCGAACTCTTCAGGAGTGTAGTAGCGGGCGATCGGCAAATGTTTTTTGCTGGGTTGCAGATACTGTCCGATAGTCAGAATGTCAACCCCCCAGGCGCGCTGATCGCGCATCACTGCCTTGACCTCTTCCATTGTTTCCCCCAATCCCACCATGATGCCCGACTTGGTTAAAACCTGTGCATCCAGTTTCTTGGCGTTGCTCAGCGTGGCAGCAGCCCATTCATAGCGATCTTGGGGTTGAACCAGCTTAAACAAGCGGGGCACTGTTTCAACGTTGTGATTGAGAATTTCGGGGCGGGCTTCCATTACAATTTTCAACGCCTCTAGGCTGCCCTTGAAATCGGGGATCAATACCTCGATAGAACAGCCAGAAGTAACTTCACGGATGCGGCGGATAACCATGGCAAAGATCGGGGCACCGCCATCGGGGCGTTCATCGCGATTGACGCTGGTGATCACGGCGTGTTTTAGTTTCATCGCTTTCACCGCTTGGGCAATGCGTTCTGGTTCCAGCCAATCCAATGCCTCTGGCCGCCCTCGCTTGATGTCGCAGAAACCGCAGCTCCGGGTGCAGATATCGCCCATCATCAAAAAAGTCGCCGTCCCTGCACCCCAGCATTCACCCATGTTGGGGCACATTGCCTCTTCGCACACCGTATGCAGAGCTTTGGTGCGCATCAAGCCTTGCAACCATTCATACGTTTCGCCAGCCGGGGCGCGCACCTTGATCCACTCAGGACGGCGCTGGGGCGTGGTGTTCAGTGTTTGGGGATCGACTCGATCCCGGGTGGGTGTAAAGGCCATCGTTTTCTTCCAATGTAATTCAGAGAGATTTTGACTTATTTTACCCCAAAAAAGGTTCTTTTGGCAGTGTGCTTTTTGAGCAGGGAAGGAAATCCCACCACGAATATCCATGGGCGTGACACCTTGAGGTCAAAGCCTAAAAAATATTGGAAAAGGATCTTTTATCTGAAGATCAGCGGAAAGTAGGTGTTGTAGTAAGGAAAATAGCCGATTGAAGGAAAATTGCTCCCGTAGGCGGAGCTGTTGGCGTTGAAATTTAAGTTAGCGTCATCGTCATCCGTTTTTTGGAAAATCCATTGGACGCTAAGGAGGTATGACTGGCCAGCTTCTAGGTCGGGGATGGACTCGGTGAGCGGGGAGCTGGAGAGCAAAGTGAGGTTGGCAGAAGGATCAAGTGTCACCGTGTTGTTGAAGGCTTTAAGGTCGCCTGTATTGGTAATCATCAGAGTAACCGTGATGACTTCGCCAGCCTGAGCCTGTAAGTCGCCTTGTATAGAGGCAGAGATGGTTAGGTGGGGTCCTTGATGACGGCTAAAACCCTCCGGCAGGGCAAGGGCATATCTCTCTGAGTCCGCACCAACGATATCCGAGGTCGCCCGAACGGCTAAGACAGCCTTGTTCTCGGCAGCGGAGAGTTTGATTTGCTCCACATTGTCAATGGTGCTGGTGCTGCTCGACAGGAGGGTGTTATCTGCCTCGCGATATGCAAAGAGGTCTAAATTGCTGAGAGTGTAAACCGTTGAGGGATAAGCCGAGCCGTTATACTTAACACGGCGGTTCCAAACCAAGGTGGCTGTGTCACCGCTCAAAGCAGGTCCGGCGTAAAAGTGGACATTGGGCAGCTCAGCAATTGTATCCACGAACACATCTTCAATGTGAAAGGCGGCATTGTTGAGGTCGATGTATCCCCAGCCATAAGCTGGGTCCCAGCCGGGATCGCCTTTATCCTCCGCGGTATTGATCAGCAGGGCTTTGACAGCAAGCGGGTCGCTGACCCCGGCGCTGATCAAGAGAGCCGCTGCGCCGGCGACATGGGGGGCAGCCATGCTGGTGCCGGTATAAGAAACCCAATCAGGGTTCGAACCTTCCCAGTTGTTATTGGTGGAGAGGATAGAAGTTCCCGGGGCAGCGAGATCGGGTTTTTTGCGCCCGCCAGCGGTTGGCCCGCGGCTTGAGCTAGGTCGAATAGTGTCATCGCTGCGACTCCAGGTTTCTTGATCTTGTACATTTGCCACACTGATGGCATTCGGAGCAATGGAAGGAGAGTAAAGAGTCTGGAGAGCTGAACCGCTGTTGCCTGCCGCAATTGTCGAAACAACATGCTGGTGGCTGACAACTGCATCCCAAAAACGGGCAAGAGGAGTATCGTCATTCGGGGTAGATGAACCAAAGCTAAAATTGATCACCTCAGCGCCGTAAGAATTATCGTTAAGGGC
>CAKZNJ010000576.1 GCA_937129505.1 uncultured Anaerolineae bacterium
CACCATATCTGGATTCCGAGGAACTAGCCGGACTTTGTCAATCAAGTCAAATACGTATTTCTTTTCCCTCTCAGATATAATGAACCCTATTTTGCTTACATGCTTAAGAAAAGGCATTGAGATGTTCTGACTTACAGTACTTTCAATAAACAAGCCTTGATTTCGCCGGTCTTCAGGTATCAGGTAGATTCCCTCTTGTATGGCGTCTTTAGGGTGCTCGAAAGAGACCCTTCTACCTTCCAGTAGGATTTCACCTGTATCGGGACTTATCGATCCAAAGAGAATATGCAACAGGTCGGTTTTTCCAGAACCGGTCAAACCTGTTATTCCCAACACCTCCCCATAATTTAGCTTGAACGAGATATCCCATAAACGGCCCTTTTTCGAGATATTTCGTACCTCCAAAGCAGGACCTTTTAAGGGTTTAACTGCTTTTTGGGGGAAAACTTCACCAGGCGGCACTCCGAGCATTGCTTCTACTGCTTTTGCTAGGTCAAATTCGTGCCGTGCGAAATAAGCGACTTTTTGCCCGTTCCGCAGGATGGTGACTTCATCGGCAATTTCTTGGATCTCGGTTAAGCGGTGAGATACATATAAAAAGCTAACGCCATGTTCCTTAAGGTTGTTGATAATTTCAAATAATTGTTGAGTCTCAACTAGGCTTAAGGAAGATGTGGGTTCATCAAGGATGATAAAAGCAGCTTGACGTGAGATTGCTCGAGCAATAACCAGTAACTGTTTTTGAGGTAGAGAGAGATCGGAAACCTGCTTTCGTACATCAACCTCGAGATTGACTTTTTTTATTATTTCTCGAGCTTCTTCGAATAACTCGCTTCGACGAACGAAAAGTCCTGTCCTTGGGGAAGCAATTTTTTCAAGTAGTAAGTTTTCGGCTACAGTCAGGTAAGGTATCAGGGTGGTGTCTACCTCCTGATGGACAACTTCTATGCCGTGGGAAAACGCATCGGAGGGTTTATGGATAGAAACAAGCTGATCGTCGATCTCAATTTTGCCTGCATAATCGGGGTAATAGCCGGTTAAAATTTTGATCAGCGTGCTTTTTCCAGCTCCATTTGCCCCTATCAGAGCATGGACCTTGCCGCTGGAGAGCTCTAAGTCCACGTTATCTAAGGCGACAACGCCTGGGAAAGCTTTTCTCAATCCGCTTGCTTTTAGAGTTGCCATAGATTATCCGTAGGTGAAAGATTCATTTCACAGGTGTGGGTGGATGGGGATACCCCCATCCACCCATTTTATTTCTGGATTATTTTTGGGCTAATGTGCACATCCAGGGGAACCAATTGAGGGAGGATTCACCGAGGGCGGGGAGTGCCTTGATGAGCTCGTCCATGGTAGTGATGTTGTTATCGAGGAGGAACTGGCGGGTGATGAGTTCTGGGCGGACGAGCAGGTATTTATCGACCTTTTCGCCAGCGACGAGGGCGGCGGCGGTGCGGACGGCGAGGCGGCCGACGCTATAGGAGTCGGTGGCGACGGTAGCCTCCCAGGGGCTATCGGGCTGGATCATCAACTGGATATCTTCGTTGGTGATATCGACGGAGTAGACCTTGATCTTTTCAGAGAGGCCGGCTTGCATAATTGCGCGGACGGCGCCTTTAGCGAACTCGTCCCACATCGCGATAACGGCGTTGGCTTCGGGGTGTTCTTTGAGGGCGGCTTCCATGCGGGTCTGAGTATCGGCGGCGGTGTTATCGGTGACGGCGCCGATCTTGGCTACTTCGGTAAGGCCTGGGTAGCGCCACTTGAAATCTTGCCATAGGCGGTCGCGCTTATCGAGTGGGGCAAAGCCGCCGACATTGACGTAGATGACATTAGCATTGCCGGCGAAGTCAGTAGCGACTTTCTTCGAGACCTGGAAGCCGATGAACATATCGTCCTGTTCGATTTCTGGGACATCGGGGTTTTCGACGACCAGGTCAAAGGTGACAACCTTGATGCCTTTGGCGAGGGCTTCGTTGATTTTGGGTTGGAGAGGGTCGGGGCGTCCGTGGTCAACGATGATGGCGTCAACTCCTTGCTGGATAAAGTTTTCCATGGCGGTGACCATTTTGGCCATATCGCCGCGAGCGGTTGCTTCGAGAAGTTCAACGCCGAGTTCGTCGGCCATGGACTGGGCGCCGGCGAGGTAGCGCTCGAAGAACGAGCCTTCACCGACTTCGCGCACTAACGCAATGCGCACTTTCTTGTTCGGATCTGCAAATGCAGCCGGGATGTTCGGGCTGGTCACTTTGCAAATAGGTTCTGCACCCTCGCCCCCCGCTTGACCGGCAGCGGCTACCTCAGGCATCTTGTATCCGTTACGCGCCAGCACCTTCTCCATCCAGGGGAACCAATTGAGGGAGGATTCACCGAGGGCGGGGAGTGCCTTGATGAGCTCGTCCATGGTAGTGATGTTGTTATCGAGGAGGAACTGGCGGGTGATGAGTTCTGGGCGGACGAGCAGGTATTTATCGACCTTTTCGCCAGCGACGAGGGCGGCGGCGGTGCGGACGGCGAGGCGGCCGACGCTATAGGAGTCGGTGGCGACGGTAGCCTCCCAGGGGCTATCGGGCTGGATCATCAACTGGATATCTTCGTTGGTGATATCGACGGAGTAGACCTTGATCTTTTCAGAGAGGCCGGCTTGCATAATTGCGCGGACGGCGCCTTTAGCGAACTCGTCCCACATCGCGATAACGGCGTTGGCTTCGGGGTGTTCTTTGAGGGCGGCTTCCATGCGGGTCTGAGTATCGGCGGCGGTGTTATCGGTGACGGCGCCGATCTTGGCTACTTCGGTAAGGCCTGGGTAGCGCCACTTGAAATCTTGCCATAGGCGGTCGCGCTTATCGAGTGGGGCAAAGCCGCCGACATTGACGTAGATGACATTAGCATTGCCGGCGAAGTCAGTAGCGACTTTCTTCGAGACCTGGAAGCCGATGAACATATCGTCCTGTTCGATTTCTGGGACATCGGGGTTTTCGACGACCAGGTCAAAGGTGACAACCTTGATGCCTTTGGCGAGGGCTTCGTTGATTTTGGGTTGGAGAGGGTCGGGGCGTCCGTGGTCAACGATGATGGCGTCAACTCCTTGCTGGATAAAGTTTTCCATGGCGGTGACCATTTTGGCCATATCGCCGCGAGCGGTTGCTTCGAGAAGTTCAACGCCGAGTTCGTCGGCCATGGACTGGGCGCCGGCGAGGTAGCGCTCGAAGAACGAGCCTTCACCGACTTCGCGCACTAACGCAATGCGCACTTTCTTGTTCGGATCTGCAAATGCAGCCGGGATTCCCTCCTCCGAGACAACGGCTGTCTCTGCCGGCGGGGCTTCGGTCGCTGCGGTTTCTGTGACCGGCTGTTGGGGTTGGGATGGTTCGGCAGGAGGGGGAGCTTGTGTTTGTTGGGGTGCAGGGGGAGCGCAGGCTGCCAGCAGAACGGCGACCAAGACAAACACATGAACGATTAGAGTGATGGGGTGGGGCTTTCTCATAACATCCTTCCTTTTCAAAAAGTTGTTTATAAACGGCTTGAAAGCCGCTACCAACCACCAAAGTGAAAAAATGTACATTGATGAACATTAGTACAATATCATATTTCGTTGCCTTTGTCAATACGTATACCCATCCAATCGAAATTCAAGCCGATCTTTTAACCTTACTTGTTGCCAACATAACAAGTAAATATCCTAACTTGACATGCTCATTACTCTCGGTTATAGTGCAGCTCATGGAACGGTCTCCGGCGTCTCGTAGGGTTGCTTGGTTTCTTTTTATCGCTCTGCT
The DNA here is from genome assembly GCA_937129505.1 of uncultured Anaerolineae bacterium. GTDB lineage: Bacteria > Chloroflexota > Anaerolineae > Anaerolineales > UBA4823 > NAK19. The sequence continues at coordinate 3,780 of CAKZNJ010000576.1, forward strand.
TCTAATGTTAGCCTGTAATTTGCCCGGCTTCCTTTCCCCTCCCCAAGCCGACTCGCAGATCGAGCCACCTCCGACTCCCACAATTTCGTTAGATTTCATCACTTTGCCTACCCTCGCTCCAACAGTTACCCCTTTCCCGACAGTTGTTCCAGCGCTCAGTATTGCCAGCGGTGAACGCGCCCTCAGCAACGGGGATTGGGAGAAGGCGATGCAGGAATTCCGCTTGGCTGCATCGGCAACCGATGATGCAGAGCTGCAAGCGGCTGCCTTGTTGGGTGAAGGGAAAGCCCGCTTTGAAATGGGTGACTACCACGGCGCAATAAACATCCTTGAGCAACTATTGCAGGATTATCCCCAGACCGCCCACGTTCCCTACGCTCACTTTATCTTGGGAGAGAGTTATAGCGCCTTGCAACGGTATTCTGAAGCAGCAGACGCTTTTCTAAATTACCTTGCCTATCGCTCGGGTGTTGTTGATGCCTATATTCTGAATATGCGGGGCGATGCCCTTCGAGCTGCCGGCCGCTATACAGAAGCAGCAAATGACTACCGCGCTGCTCTTCAATC
>CAKZNJ010000577.1 GCA_937129505.1 uncultured Anaerolineae bacterium
CCGACCGCCGTCGGGCGCTTGTACAGGCTGCGATGGGGGTTGCGGTCAATGTAGGGGATGGCGATGAGCAGACCAACGATGATGGTCGGCAGGATCACCCCCATCAAGGTCTTGTCGCCCAGCTTGAGCAGACCTTGCAGCCACCAGAAGTACCACGGTGCCTTTGTGTCTAAGGGAGTCACCTGCGGGTTGGCGACGTTCTCTAACGGCGCGCTATAATCAAAAATCAAAATGCTGACGATAAGGGCGAAGATACCAAAAGAGGTCAGGAACACCTCGTGCGTCAGGAGATCGGGGATGAAATCAATGCGCTGCTTGGCGTTCTTTTTCTCTTCTGCCAACACTTCACCTTCTTCATATTTAGCCGGCAAGGAGATTCCATGCTCGCGAGAGACCTTATAGTAATGAATGCTGATCAAAAGGACAGCAACCGCCGGCAGTAGCACCACATGCAATAGATAGGCACGCAGCAGACCGTTGGCGCCAATGTCTGGGCCGCCGCGCAACAAGAGGTTAAGTTCCGTGCCGACCAATGGCGCCGCCTCCGCCATGCCAGTGCCGATGGTTACCGCCCAGTAGGCAAGCTGATCCCACGGCAAGAGGTAACCAAAGAAGCTAAGGAACAGCGTGACGCCCAAGAGCAGAACTCCCGTAAACCACGTGAAGGAGCGTTCTTTTTTATAAGAGCCAGTCAAAAAGGTGCGCATCATATGTAAAAACACGAAGATCACCATCGCTTCCGCCCCTAAGCGGTGCATATCGCGCAACAGTTTGCCGAAGGGGATGTTGCTCTCGAGGTTTAGAATAGATTGATAAGCCTCGGAAGGGATGGGGCTGTAGTAGATCATCAGGATAATGCCTGTGATGGCTTCGACCATAAAAAAGAAGGTGCTGAAGAAACCTAAGCGAAAGGTATGGGTAAAAAATGTGCTGGCTTTTTCGTAATAGCGGGGGCGGATATGGAAGAGAAAGCTGGTCGTATGAACTCGGTAGCGAGGGTTGGGCTTTTCCTCAGGGGGATCGCCGCGCAAGACGTTGCGCAGCTCGCGAAGATTCAAGCCAGCGGTGATAATCCGCACCCGATTATCAATTGCTTGGTAAAGTTTGGTTTTGAGATCCTGGATGTCTAGAGACTTCAGCATAGCAACTCCGTTAGTTTATCAGGATTTGATTAAGCATGGGTTTTGCCGTTGATGCGCTGGCCTGTATCCACCCGCACGATCGCATCCGGGTTATCTGGTAGCGGCAGCGGTGCGGGCTCTTGGCTTTCGGTGATCACCTCGCCACTGTTTGGGTCGACAATTTGGATTTTGAACTGATCCAACGAACGCGGCGCAGGTCCTGTCAGGTACGTGCCATCCGGCTGGAACTGAGAACCGTGGCAGGGACAGATAAACTTGTTTTCCTGATCGTTCCAGTTGTACAAACAGCCCAGATGCGTGCAAACTTTATACAGCGCAGAAACCCCTTGGGGGGTTCGGGAAAGCCAGAAGCGAACTTTGGGGTAGTTGGCGGGCGGTGAACCGGGCGGGGGAAGCTCGGACACTTTCCCAACCGTAAACACACCCCCGAACTCGCCTTCCTTAAACCTGGGCATAGAAAACAGGTAGGTCAAACCGCCAATGTTCAGGGTGAGAAACCCCAAAGAAGCCAACCAAGCAAAATTCAGAAACTCACGCCGGTTAATCTTCTTCTTTGCGTCATTTTCGGATTCTGGCTTTTTTTCGCTCATCCGAACCTTCTCCTAATCTTTGACTTTTGACTATTGCAGACTCTCGAACTATGATTTTGTGCCCTGAGTTTACTAAAGGCAAGGTGTTCTTACTATCCATCCGCCCAAGCCAGAGGTGTGATTTTGTTTCAACCGAAGGGGTGATTGCGCTCATCACCCTGCGGATTTTCCAGCTGCTGCTCTGCCGAGACTAAGGAATCGTGGTATCCTTTGATTGCGGTGTAGCTCACTGCCGACACCGCTCGGTTCATCTCTCTGTCAAAGGATTGCATCTATGAACATACAAGAATTAATTTGGGAAATCCACATGCGTTTGGGCAATACAGCGTTTTACTATGCCGCCATTATGACCCTATGGGGTCTCTGGCGGATTATAAAAAAGAGCGGGGTGGACAGCAATTACTGGGGGGCAATCGTGATTGCCGAAATCCTCATTCTGCTCCAGGGCGCCTTGGGGGTTTATTTGTACTTTTTCACCGAATTTCGGCTTGCTCGCCCCGTCCATATCTTATATGGGATTGTCAGCGCCTTGGTCTTGCCAGCCGCCTTTGCTTTTACCCGCGGCAACCAAGAGCGCCGCGACATGATCATCTACGGGGCGGTCTTTCTCGTGTTGTCCGTGCTGACCGCCCGAGCGCTGATGACGGCGGGCATGTTGTTGGTGATTGAGTAATCGCAAAATCCCCTCCTTAGAGGGGATTATTTTTACGTGTAGGACAAAACTGGGAAATTGGTTACGAGTCGAAACGCGCTCGGCCTCCAAACGACTTTCGTGCTGAGCAGCAGCGCTTTTCTCAACAGGAATCAAGAGCGGAGAGGGTGGGATTCGAACCCACGGAGCCTTGCGGCTCACGCGCTCTCCAGGCGCGCGCGTTAGGCCAGACTACGCTACCTCTCCGAGTACGAACGGGCGAAAGGAATAATCCCTGCCCCTTGTTTGCCCCGATTATACCAGTTTTTTCCACCGTACCGTTCGCAGGGGCGAGCTTGCCTTGGCAAGCTGGAGAGGCACAACCGCTCACGGCGGATCGCCCTTTCCCGTCTTTTCCCACCCCTGACGAGGGTTAGCGACAGTTGAGGTGCGCTAACGGTGACGAAGGAGTCACTCAGTAGCAGCGGTGAAATGTGACCGAGCCGGCAAAAAGAGTTTTTTCTCTCAAGCTAGATCGAATTCTTGATAAGCGCGCTGGGCAGCAGCGACGCCAGAGCCAACGGCAAATTGGTAGCCCAAACTGTGCAAGGCTTTTTCAATTGCGCTCACCGTGCCGATCAGGTCGCCAAAGCTGATGTTGCCCATGTGGCCAACGCGGAAGTATTCCTGCTTAATGGGAGGCAGCAAACCGCCAGAAATCACCACTCCTTCTTGGGCAACGCGGGGCAAAAAGTCGCTTGCCTGAATGCCTTTGGGATAGCGGACGGCGGATAGGGTATGGGCAGCCACTTCCTCCCGCACCGGGATTTGATCGAGTTCAAGGGCGGTCATGGCAGCTTTGAAAACGCGGCTCAACGCCAGATGGCGGCGGAAGCGGTTCTCGATCCCCTCTTCCACGATTTGATTCAGGCTGATTTTCAGAGCCCGGATCAGGTTGATCGCCGGCGTGGCGAAATAATCGAATTGGCGCGCTTCGTGCGCTTGCATCACCGGCAGCCATTTGAGC
>CAKZNJ010000578.1 GCA_937129505.1 uncultured Anaerolineae bacterium
CGAGAAACCGAACAACAACCCTGCTCCAAATGCGCCAAACGGATTCCAGTTCCCGAAAATCATCGCTGCTAGGGCAATGAAACCCCGCCCGGCGGTCAGCACTTCATCGAAACGTCCGACCGACCCGAGGGTAAAGTAGGTGCCAGCAAAACCAGCCATCAACCCCCCCAATAAAACGGCCATATAGCGCGTTCTAATAACCGGGATACCCAGCGTATCGGCAGCTTTGGGGTGTTCACCAACCGAACGCAAGCGTAAGCCCCAGCGAGTGTAAAACAGCGCTACGGTCAGGATGATGAGCAGGGCATACATGGCGTAAACGTAGAGGTTATGACTGAAAAAGATCGGCCCGATGAAAGGGATCTGCGATAAGCCAGGAAAATCCCAATTAGGAAAGCGTCCCGGGTTATTGAGCTCTTGGTATTTTTGCAAGAATTTTGCCGAGAGAAAAGAGGTCAAACCAGTGGAAAAGATATTGATCACCGTGCCGGCGATAATCTGATCGACCTTATATTTGATCGCCAGCACTGCCAAAACGCCCCCCAACAACAAACCGCTCAGCATCCCGGCGATTAAGCCAATCCAGATATTCTGAGTGATGCTGCCAAATAAAGTGGCGGTAAAAGCTGCCGTGAGCATCATCCCCTCGATGGCAATATTGAAAACGCCCGAGCGCTCACAGAGGATTCCTGAAAATGCTCCCAAAGTTAACGGCACCGAGCGGATGACCATGACGCGCAGCAAGCCGGCCAGGTTCAAAGAGACCCCCGCCGTTCCCCAAGCCAAGAAAGCGAAAATGAAGAAGCCGCTCACAATTCCCAACACCAAATTGGTGCGATGTTTAAAGCCTCGCGCTAATTGATAAACCCCAAAGAAGGTGGTGATGAATATCAGAACTTGTAAAGCAAAGGAAGTCTCGAAGACCCAGTCCGGTGCGGCTACTTTGGAGCCGCCTGGTGTCATGCCAAAGGTGGTCTGAACGCCTGGTTCGGTATTGCGCAGGAAAAAGAACCACATCGCAACCGCCACAATCAGGAAAAGAACCCCCATTACGCGCTCGCGCGTTGGGGAGATATATTGAGCTGAGTTCCGACTCATCGTCTGAGCAGTCATGATGCTTCTCCTTCAGAGCGGATTGCCACTTCGATTTCTTTGGGTGGCTTGAGCCGATAGAGGGTGCGGATGATAGCCGGTGCAGCAATGAAGGCTAGGATCATTGCTTGGATAATCGAAATGATGTCAATAGGAATACCCGCCGTCAGTTGCATTTGAATGGCGCCATTGCGCAAAAAACCGAAGAGCAAAGCAGCTAGGACGACGCCCAAGGGATGGCTATTGCCCAGCAATGCCAACGCGATACTGTCAAAGCCATACCCAGAAGAGAAAGCCACGCCGAGATTTCGATTGACACCCAGCACCTCGTTTGCGCCTGCCAAACCCGCTAGCATCCCCGACAACGACATGGTGATCACCGTGCTGCGCACAATGTTCATCCCGGCATAGTGGGCGGCACTAGGATTTGCCCCAACTGTGCGCAATTCGAACCCCCAAGTGGTCTTGAACAGCAGGAGATAGACCAAATAAGCGATACCCAGAGCGATAAAAAATCCTAAGTGAAAGCGGTTAGGATCGGGAAAAAGGCGCGGAATCCAGGCAGTGGTTTCGATCGGGGCGCTGATCGGGGTGGTTTTATTGGGGTCACGCAAGTAACCGGTCAGCAGATATTCGCTCAAACGAAAGGCAATGTAGTTCATCATAATCGTGATGATGACTTCGTGAGCGCCGGTCTTCGCTTTTAACCAACCCGGCACAAAGCCCCATAAAGCGCCTCCCAAACCACCGATCAGCAAGGCTAAGGGAGCGTGAATGAGCGCCGGTAAACCCTTGATAAACACGCCCGCCCAGACGGCTGCCAGTGCGCCGACAAAAATCTGTCCCTCGGCGCCGATATTGAACAGGCCAACGCGAAACCCAAAGGCTACCGCCAACCCGGCAAAGATATAGGGGGTGGCTTGCACCAAACTTTCAAAAAAGGGACTCAAAGCACGATTGATCTGCAGCCAATCGCCTGTGCCTACGGCAGCAGAGATCTTCGCCGGGTCGCCAAATGCGCCGAGGAACAAAGCCCGATAGGTATTCCAAGCGGCTTGGGCGCCAACTTTTACGCCTTCGCCAATCGAAACCCTCATCGCAGCGTACATTTGCTCAGAAGTCAGGGCAGCGATGATGCCTCCGAGAAACAAGCCAGTGAAGATCGCTAAAAAGGTCACCGTCAACGGACTACGCCGGACTTCCTCCAAGAAAATCGTCATGCTCTTGAGATTCTGCGTTTCTTTCGTTTTCGAATCGCTCATATTCCTTTCCTAGACGAGAGCTTGTTCAGCTTTGAGAGGTTCAGGCTGCATACCGGCCATGTAAAGCCCAATTTGCTCTTTGGTGGTCTCAGCGGCATTGACGGTCGTGACTATGCGACCGCGATACATCACGGCGATGCGATCGGAGAGCTGCATAATCTCGTCCAATTCGGTAGAAACCAACAGGACGGCACAGCCTTCATCGCGCTTTTCAATCAGGCGGTGATGGATGTATTCAATCGAACCAACATCCAAGCCGCGGGTCGGCTGAGAAGCGATCAGCAGTTTGATAGGGCGGGAAAACTCGCGCGCCACAATCACCTTTTGCTGATTGCCCCCACTTAGCGAGCTGAGCGTTGTAAAGATGGAGGGGGTGCGAATGTCAAATTTCTCCACCAGTTCTTGGGCATGAGCGGTAATTTCTGGCTGCTGTAAGACAATGCCGCGTGCATACGGGGATTTATAAAAGGTGTTCAGAATGAAATTGTCCTTGACGGGATAGGAGAGAACCAAGCCGTCTTTTTGGCGATCTTCGGGGATATGGGCTGCCCCCATCTCGAAAAACTCCCTCGGGCTGGCGTGGGTCATGACTTTGCCCATAATGCGAATTTCGCCGCCAACAGGGTGTTGCATACCGGTAAGGGCGCGCACTAATTCTGTCTGTCCGTTGCCTTGAACGCCAGCAATCCCTAAAACCTCTCCAGCGCGCACCTCGAAAGAGACGCCGTTGACCGCAATTAATTTCCGAGCATCCAGCACCTTTAGATCCCGCACAGCGAGGACAGGTTCTTGGGGTTCAGCGGGCATCTTCTCGATCGTCAGTTCGATTTGCCGTCCTACCATCATGGAAGCCAGTTTATTCTGATCGGCTTCTTCAGGGGTGGTCGTACCGACGACTTTCCCGTTGCGGATGACGGTAATGCGGTCGGAAAAGTCCAGCACCTCGCGCAGTTTGTGAGTGATGAAGATGATCGACTTCCCACTGGCAACCAAGGACTTCATGATCTTGAACAGCTCATCTACCTCTTGGGGCGTCAAGACAGCAGTGGGTTCGTCCAGAATGAGGATGTTGGCTTCGCGGAAGAGCAGTTTGATGATCTCCACCCGCTGCTGCAGTCCGACCGGCAGGTCTTTGATATAAGCAAAGGGGTCAACTTGTAGGTTGTACTGCTGGGAGATCTGCAGAATGCGGTTGGCAGCTTTACGCCGATCGAGGAAGCCGCCAGCGCGCACATATTCATCGCCTAGCATGACATTATCTACCACGGTAAAGACCGGCACGAGCATGAAATGTTGGTGCACCATGCCGATGCCGCAGGCAATTGCATCGCGCGGAGAATGGATCTCGATCTTTTGGCCATTGACGCGAATTTCACCCTCGTCCGGTTTATATAAGCCGTAAAGAATATTCATCAGGGTTGTTTTGCCCGCTCCATTTTCCCCCAAGAGGGCATGAATTTCACCTTGTCTCAAGTCTAGGTCGATATGGTCATTCGCAAGCACCCCCGGAAACCGTTTGGTAATCCCATGTAGTTCTAGAATAACACCCATGCACACCTCTTGGCAGCAGTTTCGGTGAATTCATTTTATCACAGGTTGAGGGTGGAGAAAGTTGTTCTCCAATTAATCTTCCTCAAAAAGATAAATAAGAAAAACGTGTACTTCCCAGCGTCCCCAACTTCATGTCATTCCGAACGAGCGCAGCGACACGCCGCCCCGTGTCATTCTGAACGAGCAATAGCGCCTCCCATTTCTTCCGCACGAGCGTGAGTGACTTCCACCCTATGTCATTTCTAAGGAGCGCAGCGACTGAGAAATCCTTACTTAAGAATTCTTACTGCGTTACTCATAACATAATTGCGCGGGGGGTTGGAGAAAAGCAAAATCCAACCCGAGCCGAGCTTGCCTGATCGGTAGCTGAGCGATATCCCTGTTATTCCCTCATCACAACCCTCATCCCCTCCCGTTCCCCCATAGGGGGAAGGGAGCTTGTCCCCTTTCTCCCTTGCGGGGGAGAGGGTCCGGGGGTGAGGGTACACCTCGAGTAGGCGAGTGATCTCCCTGCTGAATACTTAGAACAAAATAGGGAGGGACGGCTGGAGCGAGGCAAAGCCTAGCCGAGCCGAGCTTGCCTGCTTGGAAGCTGAAAGTGATTTAGATCATTCCCTCATCAAGTGACACTCAAGCGTCATCTTCCCATCTCGACAAGACATGCAGGGCACTGCGTTCGACATGACATTCGGGGGACACTGCGTTCGAAATGTCACGAGTCACCTTCGTTCTACAGGACATGAAGGCAAGTGCCATTCATAACGTGCCTGCCCCCAGCTATTCCCTTCGAATTGGGGTGTATTCCCCTTGCTAACAAAAAACTGCAGGGCGGTCAGTCTTTTTTTGCTTTCGTTTGCCCAGTAAGGGCTTTACGAGTCCACCCAACAGCCCTTTTTAACCAATCTGCAAAAACGCTTTTTTGTCTGATGAGAGAACGCTGTTCGCTGACCGGCCAGGGGTTCAAGTCCAACATCTTGCGCACCACATAGGTGCCGACTAGCTTTAAAGTAGCAACCACCGGCGCAGCGAAGACTAAACCGATCAAACCGATCAAATTGGCGAAGATGATTGCCGCCACCAAAACCGCCGCCGGATGCACGCCTAGCGCTTCACCCATGAAACGCGGTTGAACAATGTTATCGAAAACCTGATCGGTCAGAAATGCCAGTACCAAAACCAGAATTGAAAATTGCAACGGCTGTAAGCCAAAGTAGTTATAAGGTTGAAAATATGTCACTAGAAAAGTGGTCGTCCACAGCGCCCAAGGCCCGATATAAGGGACAAGCCGTCCCACCCCAGCCAGCACAGCAATGCCGACTGCATAGCGAACACCCAGAATGGTCAGTAAGATCAGATAGGTCAGAATTGCAAAGGAGATAACGATTAACTGCCCGCGAAAAAAATCATTCCAAATGCGGCGCATTTCAGCCCCAAAGCGCTCTACATCCGCTTGATAACCGGGGATCTCGATATGCACGAATTCATGGCGCATGCGCTTACCGGCATCTGCGAGCAAGAAGTAGGAGATGATCAACACAAACAAGCCCCATAAGAAGGTAGTCGCTGCAGAGGTGGCGATGCTGCTCAGCAGACTGCCAGCCCGACCGA
>CAKZNJ010000579.1 GCA_937129505.1 uncultured Anaerolineae bacterium
CAGCCGCTCGTAAAGTCCAATATTGTCTTTACCGATGATCGCGCTCCTATTGAATGGATGACAAACCAATTAATGTTGAAATTTTTGTTTTCTGGAGAAATGGAGAATCTACAATGAAAAGACCAGCTTTAACCATTGATGGGTGGACGATTGCCTTGCTAACGCCCGTTCTCCTAACCCTTACAGCAGTCCGTTTATTGATGACGCCTCTCTTTTTACAAATTGAATATAATTTGCCCGGATTTCCCCCCGATCCTTACGGTTTTACCAAGGAAGAACGCCTCTACTGGTCAGGAATTGCGTTGGAATATTTACTCAATGATGCCGGAATTGAGTTTCTGGCGGATTTGCGTTTTGAGGATGGAAGTCCGGTTTACAACCAACGCGAGTTACGGCACATGGTTGACGTGAAGAATGTTGTGCGAGGGACTATGCGCGTGTGGTATGCTTTATTGATCGTGTTTATTGGCGGCGGGCTTTTGGCTTGGAAGAGCAGACGGTGGGTTGAGTATCGTGCAGCACTGCGGCTAGGTGGCCTTTGGACATTAATCCTCTTGGGAGCAATCATCTTATTTGTACTGGTGGGCTTTGGCGTCTTCTTTGTCGCTTTTCACAATGTGTTCTTCGAAGAAGGCACCTGGGTTTTTCTGTGGTCAGACACCTTAATCCGCTTGTTCCCAGAGCGTTTTTGGCGAGATGCCTTTTTATTTGTGGGTGGGATGGCGATTGTCGGGGGGCTCTTGTTGTGGAAGGGGAAATAAACGAAAACATCGCTCATTGGCGCATTTCCAAATGAGCGATGTTTTTGCCTCAATATTGAATGGGAAACCTAAACCTTGGCTTTCCCTTGGGCTGCAACTGCTTCTGCGGCTTTGCGAACCGTCTCCTCGTCAGCTAGATAATAATGAGTGATCGGTTTGAGATCTTCATCCAGCTCATAGACAAGGGGGATGCCCGTAGGGATGTTCAATTCGACGATATCTTCGTCTGAAATATTGTCTAGGTACTTAACCAATGCTCGTAAGCTATTCCCATGGGCTGAGATGAGGACGCGTTTGCCGCTTTTTATGGTCGGAGCGATGGTGCTGAACCAATAGGGCAACATGCGATTGACAGTGTCTTTTAGCGATTCACAACTGGGGAGTTGTTCACGGGTTAGAGAAGCATAGCGGCGGTCAAAACGAGGATGGCGCGGGTCGTCCCACTCTAAAGCTGGGGGTGGTACATCGTAGCTGCGCCGCCAGAGTTTGACTTGTGCTTCTCCGTATTTGACTGCCATCTCCGCCTTGTTTAAGCCCTGCAGGGCGCCATAATGGCGCTCGTTGAGTTGCCAAGCGTTAATGACGGGCAACCATTCTAAGTTCATCTCTTCAAGGATGATCCAGAGGGTCTTTACAGCCCTTTTCAATACGGAGGTGAATGCGATATCGAACTCGAAATTTTGCTCACGCAGGAGTTTTCCAGAATTGATCGCTTCTTGCACCCCTTGTTCTGTCAAACCAACATCCGTCCATCCTGTAAAGCGATTTTCGAGATTCCAAACACTTTGTCCATGCCGGACTAAGACAAGTTTGTGTGCAGGTGTTTCTGGCATAGATACAAGCTCCAAATATTGATATGATCGCAAAGATTATCGAACGGCTAATTCGGTTGTGGGATCAAAGATGTGCATATTTGCCATATTGAAGACCACTTGTGTCCGTTCGTTTATGGTGTAGCGGGAGCGAGGGTCTACGCGAGCGATAAAGCTATTCTCTCCGCTTTTTAGATAGACAAATATTTCATTCCCCATTAACTCGGTTACGTCTACCACCGCTTCCACGGGTTGAGCGAGGATGCCGGGAGGGGCAAATTCTGGATTATAGATATCCTCAGGGCGGATTCCCAAAATAACCGGTCTGTCGACATAAGCGCTGTAGGTATTGATGCGCTCGCTTGGAATTTCGACAGCGAAGGTTTTGCCATCTACGAATAGCTTTCCGTTATCGCGGCGGATGTGAGCGGGGAAGAAATTCATTGCGGGTGAACCGATGAAGCCGGCTACGAATAGATTATTGGGTTTGTCATACAGGTGCTGGGGTGTATCGATCTGTTGTAAGACGCCAAAATTAATCACCGCAATGCGCGATGCCATGGTCATGGCTTCGACCTGATCGTGGGTGACGTAGATAAAGGTCGTCTGAAGCTGCAAATGCAGTTTGCTGATGTTCGCTCGTGTTTCGACCCGCAGTTTGGCATCGAGGTTGGAAAGAGGTTCGTCAAAGAGAAAAACCTTTGGCTCGCGCACGATTGCTCGCCCGACAGCTACTCGTTGACGTTGTCCACCCGAAAGTTGGCGCGGTCGCCGGTTAAGAAGGTCTTGGATGCCTAAAAGTTCTGCTGCTTGCTGAACACGACGTTTGATTTCATCTTTGGGTACCTTGCGCAATTTCAATGCAAAAGCCATGTTGTCGAACACCGTCATGTGGGGATAAAGTGCGTACGATTGGAAGACCATCGCGATGTCGCGGTCTTTTGGGGGAATGTCGTTAACGACCTGATCGCCGATAAGGATTCGCCCCGAGGTGACATCTTCCAATCCTGCGAGGCATCGCAAAGCGGTTGATTTACCACAACCCGAAGGTCCTACCAGCACTAGAAATTCTTTATCCTCGATGTGGATGTTAAGATCGTTTACGGCAACGACATCGCCGAACTTTTTT
>CAKZNJ010000580.1 GCA_937129505.1 uncultured Anaerolineae bacterium
TTATTGAGGAAACCCCCGAATATCAGTTGGCTGTGGCAAATCCGTATTATCATGTGGTGGATACGGCGGGTCAACAATTACCTTATGTAGACCGCAGTCGTGAATCCTATAGCCAAGATGCGCAGGTGATTGAACTGAAAATCATCAATGGCGAAGTGGATCAAAAGGCTCAGACCCTAAAGTTTGCTTCGGTGCCCGTCTTCAAGCAACACGAGGCTGATGGAGACTATAAAGTATATCTTGTCCAAGCAGCATCCGACGGGCCGACTGTTTCGTTCAACTGTACCCACAAGGATCCAGTTTTGCGCCAAATTTTCTCCAATGCCAATTTTAGTTACGCCATGTCTATCGCGATTGATCGGAAAGAGGTGAATAAAATCGCATGCTTCGGCGAATGTGAAGAAATCAGCACGGCCGTCCCAATTCACCCCTCAGCCAGCTTTGCCAAACCTGAGTGGTACACCTACGCGACAGAATATGATCCCGCTAAAGCCAATCAAATGTTGGATGAACTTGGGCTGGATAAGAAGGATAGCGAAGGCTGGCGTTTACGACCCGATGGCAAGCGCTTGGTTATCTTTGCCAATTACACTATTCAGGGGATCAGCTCCGAGGTTATGAATCTGGTAAAGAGTTACTGGGAAGCTGTAGGGGTAAAGGTCGAGTTGAAAGAGATTGCTACCGAGGCCTACCGGGCGATGGTTTCAAATAACGAGCATGATATGGCTGCCTTTACCAGTGGCACCACACTAGAGCCATCCTTCCTCTCCAACCAATATCGGTTCTATCCGCCTTTCGGTGACGCCGTTCTTGAACCCCAATGTGGATTATCCTACCTTGAATGGTACAAATCCGGTGGAAAAAGTGGCGAAGAACCACCTGAGGATATGAAGAAACTGTACGAGCTGACTGAAAAGTTTAAGACCTTATTACCTGGCTCAGAAGAATATAAGAAAGTTGGTCAGGAAATTGGAGATATCCACATGCGCAATATGTTCCTGATCGGAATTTTAGGACCAGCTCCGGTGGTGATGATTGCGAAGAACCGACTGGGCAATTTTGTCCCCATTAAAATCTCCGGTTTTGAGTTTTATCGCAACTACCCAGTCCGTCCTGATCAGTGGTATATCAAGTATTAGTGTCTGAAACTTTGTAGTTGTCTGAGCAGGGGGCACCCCCCTGCTCAGATATTTCACGGAAAGGCTGAATATGGCGAGATTTGTCTTTCAACGCACAATGACAATGCTCTTGATGCTCTTTCTACTTTCGCTGGTTGTCTTCCTTGTGCTTGAGTTGCCCCCCGGAGATTTTGCCGAGCGTTATGTTCATGACTTACGCCAATCAGGCGCTCAAGTGACTGCCGATCAGGTGCAGTTGTATCGCCATATGTTGGGATTAGACCGCCCTTGGTATCTCCGTTATCTGACATGGATGAGCGGAATATTGACGCGCTTGGACTTTGGTTGGTCATTGACGTATCGCATGCCGGTCACTCAGGTTATCGGCGACCGCTTAGTTTTTACGGTGCTTTTATCGGTTGTGACCATTGCATTATCCTACATTATCGCCATCCCATTGGGAATTTATTCAGCAATGCGCCAATACTCCTTTGGTGATTATCTGTTTACAATTCTTGGATATTTGGGTATGGCGACACCTGCCTTTCTTTTTGCTCTCATCTTGTTGTACATTTCCGTTATCTACTTTAACACCAGTGCTGGTGGCGTGTTCTCTGCCGAGTTTCAAAATATGCCCTGGTCATGGGCAAAATTAGTGGATTTTGTCAAACATATGTGGATGCCAGTGGTTGTTTTGGGGACTTCTGGAGCT
>CAKZNJ010000581.1 GCA_937129505.1 uncultured Anaerolineae bacterium
CCGCCTTCACATGTCCAAATTCGCCAAATAAAATAACCTTTTCCTTGCAAAGCCATCGTAAACGCCTCTTTCTCAGCGCTCACTTACCGCCGACAACCTGTTTGACCAATTTGCGGATGGCAGTTTCATTCGGCAACAGAACCATTGCCCCGCCGGGGGTGATGTAATCATAAGCCATGTCGGGGGTGATGTAGTAATGCTTGATGCGCGAGCGGTCAAGGGCGACTTGTGCCGCAATTGGCAAGAGCGCTAAGCCATCTTCGAATTTGAGATTGGTTATGACCGCTTTCTTATACGCCTTGTAGAATTCGGGGGCGCGAGTTATGGCATCGAGGCTGATAAATTTCTCAAATAAGGCAAGCAAGACTTCTTGCTGACGACGGTTACGGGCGAAGTCGTTGGAGGTTTTGCGGGAGCGTACATACCACAATGCCATGTCTGCATCCATGTGAACTTTGCCTTTGGGGATGGTTATCCACCCTTTGCCGGGGTATTTGTCATAGAGAGGTTGCCCGACTTTGACCTCCAGCCCGCCTAGATCATCCACCACGCGCTTGAAGGAGCGAAAGTTAATCAAAGCATAATGGGTCGGCCTGACGCCAAAGTTTTGCTGCATGGTAGCAGCTAAACCATCAAACCCACCGTGCTGCCAGGCCACGTTGATGCGGTCCTGCGTCCACCCCGGAATATAGACGAACAAGTCGCGGGGGAAAGACAAAATGTGTACCATCCCTTTCTGTGTATCAATGCTGACGAGGATGATGGTGTCGGTGCGGAATAAAGTGCCGCCTGGGCGGCGATCGGAACCGAGCAAAAGGATGTTGATTCGTTTCGGCAGATTACCCACCGCTTCAGCGGGTGTAAAAGTTGTTTGCGGGGCGGGGGTCTCTAACGGCGGGGGGGGTGTAGCGCTCGGCTCAGGAGTTAGAGTAGGGATCTCGGTGGGGGTGATGACCGGCGTTGGTGGTAAAGGCTGAAAAGGCGTGGGGGTAGGGGTGAGCTGGGGGTTTTGGGCGGCGACTTTTTCAAGAGGCAGGTCCTGTGCTAATCCTTCCTCCATCGGCGGCAAAAAAGTGAGGGGGGGAAGCGTGCAACCGCTGACAAAGATGAGCAGAAAACAGAATTGGAGCAGGAAAAGAGACGGTTTTTTCATCGAAAGAGTATCAGTGCAAGAAGGATACCAGTTTCACCCATCATAGAAAAGCCTTTCATCGCTCACACGAGGGTGACAGTGGGCAACAGGCGCGCCTGTGGGGTATCAGTTGGTTTTGGGGTAATGGGGATGGGGGTGATGCCCGGCGCGGGGGTCGCTGGCGGCTTTGATGGTTTGGTTGGTTTGGGCGGCTTTTGGGTCGGAGTGGGCTGCCCTCCTTGGGGCAAGCGCGGCACATAAAGTTTTTGACCGACTCTGATGGCGGTGGAACCGCCTAAACAGTTTGCCCATTGTAACTCTGCGATGGAGGCACCGGTTTGAACGCTGATGCTATATAGGGTATCCCCTGTCTTTACAACATAGATCACCCAACTGGCCGGCGGCCCGCACTTTGCGCCGCCAGTTTCTGTTGTGGCTTTAGGTTTGCGCGGTTTTTCGGTAGGTTTTGCTGTGGGAGTGATCGTCGCCGGGGGCAGATAGAGGGTGTTTGTCATCCCCACCATGTCAAGGCTCAGACAGTTGGCTTGCAATATTTGTTCTGGGCTTAAGCCATATTGGGAGGCGAGGTTGCTCAGGGAGACATCGGCAGCCAAGGTCGT
>CAKZNJ010000582.1 GCA_937129505.1 uncultured Anaerolineae bacterium
GAAATATCGTCGAACCCAAATCGGTTCATCCTTTCGACATCTTCCTGCAGGCGCTTGACATAGCCCTGCGTGGTTGCAACGCGTAAGAAGCCAGGTCGAATGCGGTCACAGGCGATGTTTTCACGTTGAATAAAGTCATCTAGCTCATCCACAGCGCGCATCATATAGCGGTGGGCGGCTTTGAAGCGCTCAACTCCCATAAGGGTTGGAGCAACGCCGAAGCCAAGTCCCACGACGGTCATGGCGAAAGAGCCATTGCGCCCGCTCGCGCCATAGCCGACAGTCTTGGCTTCCAACACTGCCACCCGCAAGCCCGGTTCGGCGCGCTTAAGCTCGTAGGCAGTCATCATGCCGGTGAAACCCCCGCCGATTACGGCAATATCCACCGTCTTTTCACCTTCAAGTGGTGGTTGCGGTTGATATTCGCCAAAGGTATCCAACCACAGGGAAAGCGGAGAGTCAGGTAAAGCTTTCATCGATTCTTCCTTTAGCTAACTAGTTCGGAGGTGCAGTGTGGACAACGTTTCGCTTGGAGATGGATGGTTGAAAGGCAGTAAGGGCATTCTTTGGTTGTGGGTGTTGCCTCAACAGCCGTCGCTTTGGCAGCTTGAAGGCGGTTGAATAGGCGGATAACGAGAAAGATTGCCCCTGCGATAATTAGAAAATTGATCACGCTATTGATGAAAAGGCCGTAGTTCAAGGTAGGTGCACCAGCCTGTTGGGCAGCCGCCAGCGAGGGAT
This sequence comes from uncultured Anaerolineae bacterium, assembly GCA_937129505.1. Classification (GTDB taxonomy): domain Bacteria; phylum Chloroflexota; class Anaerolineae; order Anaerolineales; family UBA4823; genus NAK19. The sequence goes on from CAKZNJ010000582.1 coordinate 742, forward strand.
AGCCTTTGCCCGAAAGGTCAATAAAGAGGTTGCTAAAATCAACTTTTCCGAGCACAAGGCCCAAGGGGGGCATTAGCACGTCGTTGACGAGTGAATTGACGATGTTCCCAAATGCGCCGCCGATGATCACGGCTACAGCGAGATCGAGAACGTTACCGCGCAAAATAAACTCGCGAAATTCTTTCCACATCCTAAACCTCCTGTCGGAACGGATTAAAACGAGAGCGGGCGAAATGTATTTGCAGAGCCTGCTTCGGATGTTTGCAAACCTGCTATCTATAATATAACACGGCTTGGATATTTGATTTGAGCAAGCCATTAAATCTCAGGGAAAAGCCGTCGTGCCCAACTCTGAAGTTTGGGGTTAAAACCAAGACAATGGTTCTACTGCTGATCATGAGCTGGTTGATAAAGCTCACCTGCTAGACTCAAGCTCCATTCAATTGACATTTTTGTAAGTTGATTGCCTCCTTACAAGGGTAATAGGTAAAAATTTGCCCACATTGGATAGAATCCTAATGGCTAAGTGTCTTTTACCCCACAGGCGGATACTTGCTTTTTCAGCCGATCGTCTTGGAGAGAAGTACATGAGATTTTTCAATTACTTATCTATCGGTTTGTTGCTCTTAAGCTTCTTTTTTGGCAACCAAACAGCAGAGGCACAGGCTGCCTCCTATGTGCTTCAAAGTTCGGAGACACCTGTTTACTCGTTTTCCATCAGCCACTTTGGTTACCCTTCTCCTCTGCGTCTCAGCGGACAATTCGCAGAGCGTTTTCTATACCTGCCGATACCAACTGGTATGCAACCTTTGGTGTTTAAATTTACCTTGCGTCATTCGGCAGATGTCGAGAGCGGCTTCCTAGAAATCTATCATCGTGATCGCGTGCTAGAAAGCATTCTCCTAACAGAGTCCCCTCAGGAAGTGCAGGTCAATCTGCGCAACTCGGAGCTGGAAAACGGTTATTTAGTTTTGCGACT
>CAKZNJ010000583.1 GCA_937129505.1 uncultured Anaerolineae bacterium
CGGTCAATGGTCGTAATGGCTACCTGATTTTTTATTTCAGGTGGTATTTCGTAACCCGGTTGATTGAGTTCATCGTTGCTCATGAATTAACCTCCTCGTACCATGCGTTGAAGATTTGAATCAAGATCTCATCGTTGACAAGCGAATGATCGTCAGAAAACTCCGGCAGTGAGATGATCCACTCGAATAAAGTTCCCAACGAAAGCTCCTCGAAATTTACGGTGGGATGATATTTTTTCAGGCATTCCACAATCCCGAACGTATTATCCCAATCCAAACTATCCTCAGAATCCACGTTAGTGATTATAACCCGCCGTCAGCATTTGGTCAAGTGAGAATAATGAAAATATATATTTGCGTTATTTCTGGAGATGAGATATAATTTTCGACGATGGTAACCACCCGTAATAAAATAATCACCTACCTAGAAAATCGAGGACCCGCCACTGCTATCGAACTCAGCCATGCCTTAAAGTTGACCCCCGCAAATATCCGTCATCACCTTCGCGTTTTAGAAAAGGAAGGGGTAATCGTTTCCATTCAGAGGGGAAAAAGCACTGTGAGAGGACGTCCTGCTCAACTCTATACCTTGACCGAGCAGCAAAAAGCTCATAACTTCGATCGCTTGTGCGCCGCTTTTTTACAAAAAGTCCGCTCGCTTAGGCAGGAAGAAATTGACGCTCTCCTTCGCGCCATTGCTGAAGGTCTGATAGCAAAGAGAGATACCCATCTCCCCAAAAACCTAACCCAGCGGTTGATTTCAGCCGCAAAAACCCTAAACGAGATGTCTTACAAAGCAAGTTGGGAAGCCCACCGAGAAGCCCCGACCCTTAAGTTTTCCCACTGCCCGTACGCCAGCTTGGTTGACTCGTTTCCCGAGCTTTGTAAAATTGATTTGTTCCTGCTCGAAACTCTGATGCAATGTCCCGTTGAAGTCTTAGCCATTCGTCAACCCTCACCGACAGGTGAAGCGACGTGTCGTTTTCGACTGCGTCAACCAAACCGGTAAGCACTTAAAAAAATAGGCAGGGAGCACAAGAAATCGTGAGGGAAATTTCTTGGTAAAATCTAACTGGCTTTAGCCAAAACGCAATGGTTCAATAAATTAGCCTCCTACCTGATGGATCTTTTGACAATGAACGATCAATTTTTTAATCAAGTTTGCTTTAGAAAAATACTTCAATTGCTGAAGTCCTTTCAAGGGTGGATGTTTGTTGCATCATTCGCAGTATCCGCTTGTGCTTCTGACACCGCACTCCCTGCCCAGACCATGGAAGCATATTACCAAGCCTTAGCCAAAAATGATCTCAACACGATGATCGCTCTAGCTTGTCCGGAGTGGGAAGAACAAGCCCGCAATGAGTACCAATCTTTCGGCGCCGTTACCATAGACCTGGAAGACGTTCGATGTGAAACTGAGTCCTTGGAAGGTTCAAACGCAATTGTGCGTTGTCGAGGAAAAATCTTAGCAAATTATGGAAATGAAGTCTTGGAGATTGACCTAACAAAGCTCTCCTTTCTGGTTGTCCAACAAGGTGGCAATTGGCGATTCTGTGGTTACCCCTAAACCCTCACGCTCTGTCTGAACAGAGAAAATAGCCGATGTTTCATTCACTCTTTTCAAAGGAAAACTTGTACGCCCTTTTATTCTGTCTGATGCTCATCGGGATTATCTTGTTAACCGCCGATAATGCCCCTATCTGGATTTATCAGGGGTTTTAAATGTCTATCTCCCAAACATTAGTCTTGGTCTTCCTCGCTTTGATCCTCGGGCAGATCAAGCCGCTTTATCTTCGCAACATCTTAGTCCTTATTGGAAGTCTACTCATCTACTATCATTATCAGTCTGCCAGTCCAATTCTGTTCTTAGATTTCTGGCTTCCTACGATAGCTATCTCGTTAGGCTTACTTTTGTGGATCGCTGCTCAGTCCAAATTTTCCGAAACCTCAAAATCAAATCTCGCCACATTTTTCCTAACGATCCTAATCATTTTGGCTGTTTCAGCCAATCGCCATCTATCTATTTGCTGCATAACCCAAACTCGGCCTCCGTCGACCTGGACAGCCGCCATTTTCCTGACGGCGTTGATTCTGCCCATTGCTCTTACCTTATCCAAGCAACCTTTGCGCTCTAGACTCGCCATCCTAATGGCCGTTCTAATTGCAAATTTTATTCTGCTTAAAAATCCCGATCTATCCCTCCTAATCAGCAAAGCTTGGCGCAGTCTAAATCAACAAGACATTCGTTTTAGCACAGCAAACGACCTATCCTGGTTAGGGATCTCCTATATCCTCTTTCGCATGCTTCATCTTCTTATCGATCTGCGTGCTGGTCGTCTAGTCCAAGTAAATTTAGCTGATGCTTTGAATTATTTATTTTTCTTTCCGACACTTTTGGCAGGACCAATTGCTCGTTTTCCTCCATTTCGAGATCAACTCGATAGTCAACCCCAGTTGCATGATGTTATCGATGGCGGACGCAGGGTATTTGTGGGTTTATTTCGAAAATTTGTGCTTGCGGACAGTTTAGCCCTGCTTTCTCTCTCTGCTCAAAATGCATTTCAGATTCAGTCTCCATGGTTGCTCTGGTTAGCCCTTTTTGCTTATTCGCTTCGGATTTATCTTGACTTTAGCGGCTATACCGATATTGCCATCGGAAGCGCCCGCTTAATGGGGATTAACCTGCCCGAAAACTTCAATTCACCGTATTGGAAAACGAGCCTAATCCAATTTTGGAACAGTTGGCACATCACCCTAGCAGATTGGTTTCGCTCTTATGTATTCAATCCAATGACCCGCAAATTCCGCACTACTCGCTCCTTACCAAGCTGGCTTACAATTCTAGTCCCCCAATTGACGACCATGATTCTCATCGGTCTATGGCACAGTATCACACCCAACTTTCTCATTTGGGGTACATGGCATGGTATCGGGCTTTTCATCAATAACCGCTGGAACACTTACACCAAAAGCTATCCCCTTAGGATAGCAAACTCCCTACAAAATATTATGGGCTGGACGCTCACCTTCGTATTTGTCTCTGTAGGGTGGGTCTGGTTTCTAATGCCCAATTTAAGCGACGCCATTCGGGTATTGTCAAAGCTAATAGGCTTAGGAGGTTAGTAGATGCAAAACCTTTCACTAAACCCATCCTTGTTCTGGAGTCGCGTGGTTGGTAAGGGTTTATTGCTTTTTGTCTTGGTTAATTTCATTCTTGCAATTTCAAACGTTCCCTATGGAAAGTTTTCATTATATAACGCCATTTTTGCAGGTAGAGACCGTTTACCGTATAGCGATCAACCTTCCGAATCCTATAATATAACCATCACCAATTTAGATGCGATGTTTGCCTCGCATATCCTAGCCGGCTCACCGAAACCCTCAGACGAATTTCGGGTGATCCTAATTGGCGACTCAGCTACTTGGGGTTATCTCCTGCCAGCAAACCACACGCTAGCAGCTTTTCTAAACAAAGAGAACCTATACAATCCCGAGGGAAAGCGAGTCGTCTTTTACAACTTGGGTTACCCAGTCATGTCTCTTCTTAAGGACACTCTTATCATGGAAAGATGTCTTTCTTTCCAACCTGACTTGATCCTTTGGCTCGTGACGCTTGAGTCCTTTCCGTTGGACAAACAACTTTTTTCGCCCCTGCTAGAACATAATGCCACTGAAGTCGTCAAACTAATTGATAAACTACATTTGAATGCCATCATATCACCCCCTGACGTCTTATCCCCCACGATTTGGCAGAGGTCATTGGTTGGACAACGAAAAGCAGTAGCGGATTGGATTCGCTTTCAACTGTACGGTTTCCTTTGGACAGCTACCGGTATCGATCATGCAATTCCGGAGACAATTCCTCAAAAACAGATGGACTTGAGCGCCGAAGTGAGTTTTCACAATCAGCAACCGCCTATTTTAGAACTTGAGAAATTAGCCTTTGCGGTGATAGACGTAGCTTCTCGCATGGCAGCTCCAACGCCAGTTATTTTGATCAACGAGCCAATGTTTACCAGCTCAGGTAGGAAT
>CAKZNJ010000584.1 GCA_937129505.1 uncultured Anaerolineae bacterium
CTGGAATGAATTGCAGCGCTTGCGGCTTTGCTACCTGCACAGAGCTAGAAGAGGCAACGCCTGTCGAAGAGGAGTTTAAAGGTCCCATCTGCGCCTATCGCCTGCTGGATATGGGAATCGCCCTCGGATCAGCGGTAAAGACTGCCAGCCTCTTCAATGTGGATAACCGCATCATGTACCGGATCGGAGCCGTTGCTCGCGCTGTGGGTGTGGTGGATTGGGATTTTGTGATGGGCATTCCGCTTTCTGTAAGCGGCAAGAGCATTTACTTTGATCGCTAGGCGGGTTGGCGAGGGAATCGTTTGCGCTGGTTGCGCAGATAGCCAAACAAGCGAATCCCTAATAACCCTGCTACACCCGCCCCATAGAGCCACGGTCGAAGAATCTCGCCCCTTAAGGCGAAAAAGTCACCTTTGACGGCTAGCCCGTAATGCAAGACTGCCAGAACGGCGGCCAAGTAGATCAACCGATGAAGACGTTTCCAGTTTTTGCCGAGCTTACGCATCCAATAGCGGAACGAGGTGATTGCCAGCGGCAGCAAGATGCAAAATGCCCCTACGCCAAGCCACAAGTAGGGCTTTGCGGCGAACTCTTGCAGGATTAACGCTGCCTGAAGAGCATAATCTATGCCGAAAAACAGTGTAGCGTGGAGCAGAGCATAGGCAAAGGTATAGAGCCCCAGCGTACGGCGATGATTCAGGAGCCAATTCCGCTTCAGCCATTGGGCGAGCGGCCTGATCGCCAGCGTGACGAGCAGCAAGGTGATGGCGATGCGGCCGCTCCTTTGGATGGCTTCTTGGATGGGGTTAACCGAAAGGTTGCCGCTTAGCCAGTCGCCGAGAAGGAGAACGCCAGGAAGCAGAGTGGTGAGGTGAATCGCCCAAGTTCGTCTCTTCCTGATTATATTGCTGTTCATGAATCCTCGTATTTGCCTGATTTTAACCCATCGAATCCCCTGCCGGCAAGCGCGCCTGCAATGACACGGGCGAATGTGTCCCTTCGAACGAGCGCCGCGACCAACACCCCATGTCATTCCGAAGGAGTGCCGCGAACCTCACCCCATGTCATTTCGAAGGAGCGCAGCGTTCGACTCGAACTTTCCTGTTCTGGAGAAACAACAACCAAAGACGACGGACGAAAGTTGCTCCGCAATGGAATAGGCGCGATCAAAGCCGAAAACGATCACGACGGGGTAAGATTTCTCAGCAGAGGAAGGATGTGCTCTTCAATGGCATCTCTTACCCGCCGAAAATCGTCTGTGTCATCGCTCTTTGCCGGATCGGGAAAACTGTGATGGATTTGTTTTCCCTTGCCCAACCACAGCGGGCATTCCTCTGCGGCTGAGTCACAAACTGTAATGACCAGATCAAACTGATCTTGGCGGAATTCTTCCACGGATTTCGATCTGCCCTGATGGTGAATGCCAATTTCGGCTAAGGCTGCCAGCGCTTTGGGGTGAACATAGCCAGCGGGCTTTGTACCAGCACTGAACGCTTCCCATTCCTTGCCCAGTTTAGCATTAACCAGAGCTTCAGCCATTTGCGAACGGCAGGAGTTACCCGTACACAGAAAAAGAACTTTGCGTTGCATCCTCATAGAAAAATCCTTTACTCTCAGAAAACCGATCGGAAGGGGATATCCTATTGCGGGTATTTTACCTGAGATCTTGCTTTTCGATTGGGCAACTTTGCTCAACCCTTTATGGGTATGCAGGAAACAGGTGACCGCCTAATGCCGTAACCGCACTTACCACGGATTTCTCTAGCCGCGCCCTAGCCGGCCAAGACCTGAATATCGCTGCGCCGGGGTCTTGGGTGGTCGGTGCGTACAAGGTAAATAGCGGCAATACGCCCAGTTATTATTTTCTCGGCGGCACCTCCATGGCAAGTCCGCATGGGGCGGGGATTGTGGCTTTGATGGCGCAAAAGTATCCGAGCTTGACGGCGGCGCAAGCTGAGATCATTCTCGAAAGCTCAGCGGTTGCGCTGGCACCAGGCTGTCGCATGATCCTGACCCCCTCTGGCACCCCCCAAGAGGTGTGCTGGGGAGCTGATGCCACGGGAGCCGGATTAGCGACGGCTGACGCAGCCTTGGCGGCAACACCGTAAGATCACTGTTTTTGAACCATAGCACATTTATGGAGGGTTAGTTTCTTTACCAGGATAGTGAAATATTTCACAATTGGTACTAATGGGGGATTGTATTGTGTAACAGATTGTGTTATAGTTGCGTTAATTCAATCAATTTTTCGAGCGTGTTTCGCATCGAACAGGCAAACCCATCGTGAGGTGGGGACGCAAAGCTGAGGGTCTATTCGCTTGAGTAGACAGTCTGGCTGCCGTTGGCGGAAGCAACGGCAGTTTTGTTTTCTAAGGAGGTCTAAAAAATGAAGACGATGAAGGGCGATAGAAAAACGGGATGGGTCTCTCCCTGGTTTTTGGGGATTGTCACCCTTGTTCTCGTGAGCCTAATGTTCGGTAGCTTACCCGCCTCGGTTGGTTATGCTGCTCCAAGCGATCCTGGTGGGATGAGCCTGCAAGGTGAGGCTCAACCGATGGGATCCTTGGGAGAGGGGAGTTTGTGCGTCAATCATACATGGGTGGACGTTACCTCCTACCAGATAAAAGGAACAATTGGAGGCTCTGCCAAAACATTCTATACTGCTCGCGCAAAATTGACCTTCCCAGGTGGCGCAGTCAAATATGCCTTTTGCACTGATATTCATCATACGGTTGGCAGCAATGAAACCTACTGTCTGGACAGCGGTTTTTATTCCGATTGGCGCATAGCTTGGCTGGTCAACAACTATCCCCCCCATGCAGACAAGGAACTCAATGCTGCCCGCCAAGCGGCGGTTTGGCACTTTAGCGATGGTTTTGTTTTGAATCAAAGCGACCCAACGACCGGCGATTCAACCATTGATGATAAAGTCAAGAATCACTACAACGCCATCTTAGCTGTTATTCCAGCCCAAATGCCTCCTGAGTATGAAGCTGGCAATGTCTCGCTGAACATTACTCCCCAGAACGCTACCAATTTCCTGCCAGGCCAAGAGGTGCATCCTTTCACCGTCACGCTAAAGAAAGGGGATAAGCCCTTAGCAGGAAAGACCATTAACATGACGACAACTTTCGGCACATTGAATCAATCCAGCGGGGTGACCGATGCCAATGGAGAGGTTACGTTTACCGTTACCTCGAACACCGCCGGTAGTGCAACGCTCACGGCGAGCGCTACGGTCTTGATCCCGGCTGGCTCTCGCTTTATTCACCAGTCCTCTCCCACAACCAAACAACGGTTGGTGTTGGGCGAGCCAATCGAGACGACCGTCCAAGCCACTGCAGCGAAGACATGGGTTCAGGCGACAAATCTCATCATCGCCCATAAGTTCGAAGATAAAAACTATAACCGCGTTCAAGATGCAGGAGAACCCAATCTTGCCAATTGGACGTTTACCCTAACAGTGCCCGGTGGAGGAACCTTCACGACAACAACTGGTACAGATGGGAAGGCATATTTTTACGACAAGGTTACAAGCAATGGCACGTATAGCTTGACTGAAACCTTGAAAGCTAATTGGACAAACAGTACCTCGCTCAGTCAGTCTCGGGAGCGAAGCGAGGGAGATCCTTGGACGCAGTGGATTGCCCACTTTGGCAACGCCCAGTACTCCCTGATAACAGTGGTCAAGTACGAAGATAAAAATGAAAACAAACAACAGGATAGTGATGAACCTACCTTGCGCGGCTGGCAGTTTTACCTTTACAAAAAGCCTGGCGACGGGTGGCTTCAAGTGAGTGGTGGAACAACCGGCCCTGATGGTAAGCTGAGCTTCAGTGAGTTGCCTGCAGGGCAGTATAAAGTGGTGGAGTTCTTGACCGATATTGAATATTACAACACCAGCGGAATAGAGCAAGAAATCACCCTCAGTTATCCCGAACATCGGACTCTCTACTTCGGCAACCGCCGCTACGACATGGACTACGGCGATCTGCCTGATGAGTATGGGTTTACTTTATTCGCAGAAGACGGGGC
>CAKZNJ010000585.1 GCA_937129505.1 uncultured Anaerolineae bacterium
AGCCGCTGCTTCTGCCTATCCTAGCCAAAGCACAGGAATACCTAACCATTCGCAAAATTGGTTGATTTCTTGGGATAGATCCCCAAAGGTGAGCACAAAATGTTGCGTTGTCCCTACTTCTGCGCAGCGGCGCAAAAAAGCTTCAATTGGGGTGTCGAGGCGCACGACAACATGGGGATAGCCTTCTAAGCGCGGTGCGCCGCCGAGACTGCTCCCCTGCGCCGCAATGGCTTGCCATCCCTCAGGCTTACAGCGCACTTGGAGCAGGGTTACCCTCCCTTTTGCCACGACAAATTGCAGATGCGCTCCTTCCGTGGAGTCAGACTGGGCAAATTCATAATCCTGCGAAATCCAGAGCGAACCGGGTTCTGCCAACTGCGGATTCTGCGGGCCGGCATGGCCGCCGATGATCAGGTTTTCTGCTTCATCCCACACCCAAAATTCGCTGAAGAAGACTCCCTGCCCGCTCAGCTTTTGCAGGATAAACATAGCTGTCGCAGCACCCAAATCCCCCTCCAAGCTCAAGTGAACATTATGTTCCCAGAGCAGGGGCGGGTAAAGCGCGGGCCGCAAACCAAAGCGTCGATGCGTCTCTGGGGCAATATCGTTGAAAGAGAGGATGTCAAGGCGACGCTCGATCGCCAAATGCGCCAAGCCGAGCGAAACCCGAGCTGCTCGCTCTAACGTGTCTGCCGTGACGCCACGGATGGGAACATTCTGACGTAACTCGGCTACGTACTGATTCACTTCGGCATCATCGAGGTTCTCGCAAGTTTCTGCGAGCTGCTGTACGGAAAGGTATTCGACTTTTGGCCCCAACTCGTGCAACAGGCGAAATTCATCGACGAAGGTGCTTTGCATTTGCTCATTGCGGTAAGGTAAGAGGCCGAAGCGGGCGCTTTTCAGCGCATCGTATACTCTGACCAGCCGAGCAAAGCGTTCCAGCTCGGTTATCAGCCTATCGTCATCGGGTGAACCGTAGGTAAAGTAGAAGCGTTTTTTTAGGTTGTGTAAGGTGCCCAGACCTTCAAAAGTGCCAACCCAACCCGAAGCACGCAACACATCCAAGAAAGACAGCGAGAGAGGCAACTTTTGCCATGGCTGAAAGCACCAAACCGCCAAGGGGCGCTTGCCGAGAGCTTCTAAGATGGGCGCAAGGTAATAATCTTCTGCCCATACCTGAAAGGCTAGAATCAACCCTTGCACGGTACTGCTCCGTAACTGCTGACAAGCTGATTCCAAGCTTTGCAGAGAATTCACCGTCCAAACCTGAGCTAAGTTCAGGCGGCTTTGCAAAGCTTCGTTCATGCGCCTCGCATCCCTCTCAACCGCTTCTTTCAGCGAAGGCAGGGCAACAACTGAGTCGAACCACTCTGCCCGTAAAAGCAGTAATCCAAGCGGAGTGTCCGAAGTCGAAGCAACGTTCATTTTGTTTGAGCCCTTCATCCTAGTTGTATTTTTGGCTTACTTGATCGCTCCTCGGGATAAACCGCGCACCAGATAGCGTTGGGCGAGCAGGGCAAACGCCAGAACTGGAACGAGCACCATAGAGCCCGAAGCGGCAATCCGCCCCCAAAGGATGGCTTTATTGGTCATAAAGCTGGTGATGGTTACAGGTAGGGTGCGCGCTTCTCTGCCGGTGAGGATAACGGCGTATAGAAATTCATTCCAACAATATAGAAAGGCTAAAATGGCAGTAGCAGCCAAACCGGGCGCAACTAATGGCAAGCTGACCCGGATTAATGCCCCCAAACGCGTGCAGCCGTCGATCATCGCCGCCTCTTCCAATTCGATGGGCACATCGTCAAAAAAGCCGATCATCATCCACAGGGCAAGCGGGATGGTAAAAGTCAAATAGGAGATGATCAATGCCCAGCGAGTATCCAGCAGTTTCAGCCCATTAAACAGCACATATAACGGCACAATAATGGTGATCGGCGGCAGCATTTGAGGAATCAAGGCGCTCATGCGCAGCCAAAAGGAGCCGCGAAAACGAAAGCGGGAAAAACCGTACGCTGCCAGGCCGCCCAAAAACAGAGCGATGGCGGTGGTGCTGAGCGCGACGACCAGACTGTTGACAAAATATTTCTCAAATTCCCCACCCGCAAGGACCTCGCGATAATTTTGTAGGGTCGGTTTGAAGATCCAGACGGGCGGCAAACTGAAAGTGAGTTCAGGTTCTTTGAAGGAGGTGATAAACAGATACAGCAGAGGTGCTAGCGAAAGGATGACGGCAAGCCCAACCAAGAAGTAGATGCCAAGACGGGTCAGATAACGCAACAGGCGATATACCGACATACGCTTTGGGTCTCCTAGGCGGTTTCTGCCCTCCCGATGGCGCGCGCCATGATTCCGGCGATGATCAACATAATGAGGATCATGATGTAAGAGGCCGCCGACGCAAACCCAAGGTTGAACGCTTGGAAACCATAACGGTAGATATAAATGCTCACCGTTTCGGTAGTGCGGGCGGGTCCGCCTGCGGTCAACAGGTACACGACATCAAAGATGCGAAAAGTGTCAATGAGCCGCCAGAGCAAGGCAACCAAAATGGTTTGTCGCAGCAAAGGTAAGGTTAAGTAGAAGAAGGTCTGCAGCGAATTTGCCCCATCGATGTGGGCGGCTTCAAAAGGTTCTTCGGGCAAGGACTGCAAACCGGCAAGCAGCAGGAGAGCAACAAAAGAAGTGGTGTTCCACACATCTACTAAGACAACCGACCAGAGGGCAATTTTTGGCGAACTCAACCATTCCACCGACGCAAAGCCCAATTGATTGAGATAATAATTGATAATGCCAAACTCATAGTTGAAGAGCAAACGCCACGTCAGACCGATGACCACATTGGTGCACATCATCGGCAGCAGGATAAAGGATCGAATAAGCCCTTTGGCTTTCAAATCGTGATTGAGCAACAGGGCTAAGCCCATTCCCAACACAAACTCGAAGGTGATCGCCAAGAAAACAAAGGTAAAAGTGATTCGGATGGAACTCCAAAACTCAGGGTTGTTGAAGAGTTGTAAATAATTCTCAAAACCGATGAAGGGGATTCCCTGTTTGAAGGTGCGCAGCGTCCAGCGATGAAAACTCAGCCAGAGCGAATAACCCAGCGGATAGATCAGGATTACCGCCATGACTATAAAGGAAGGGGCAATATAAAAAGCAGGTTCGATCCGACGGATGAATTTTCGAACGAAGGGGGGGTGAGAGGATTGTGAAATCGAAGCCATAAGTCAGGATCGCAAAGGGAAGGAGGTCTAACAGGTATTCCCTGTTAGACCTCGATTGTAACTGATTTTTTTTACTTCAAGTAGCCACCGCTCTTGAGAATCTCGGTTAATTTGGCAGCCATTTCATCAGCGGCTGTCTTGGGGTCTTTGACGCCTGTCACCGCTGCGACGATGCCATCCTGAACAACCGGCAGCATCTCCGGTGAAACGGTCAGGACGGGGAAGAGAGCGCGGTAGGGCATCACTTCCGCCAACAGGGCGAATTGGGGCACGGCTTCGACCACTTGAGGATCGGTCAGCGCTTCGATGTTACTGGGGATGCCACCGTTCAGCGCCCACATTGTCGCCCCTTCTTTACCGGTCAGCCATTCGATGAATTTATAGGCAGCCTCCTGATTCTGGGCACCGCTGGGGATTGCCCACCCCCATTGCGAGCCACCCGTCTTGCGCACGAGCGTCCCATCGGCTTGGCGCATGCCCGGAACCAAGGTGTAACCGAGCAGAGGCTGACCATCTTTACAAACCTTGGGGCTTTGATTGCAGTCGGTCAGGGTTTGGGTGGCGGCCATCCATTCGATTCCCATGGCAGCTTTGCCCTCCTGCAGGGCGGTCAAGATCTCGTTGTAGCCATAATTGACCACATCTGGGCTGACCACCTTATGTTTCTGGAGCAAGTCGGCATAGAAGGTGAGCGCCTGAACGCCGGCCTCGTTGTTGATGATCGGATTGTAGTTTTCATCCAGCAGGTCGCCGCCCATTCCGAAAAGGTAGAACATGAAATCCCACCAGGCTTCGTCGCGCTTGGCGCCGATCACCGTACCGTAGATGTCAGGAGGATTGTTCAACGCCAGGGCTGCTTGTAGGTATTCATCCCACGTCTCCGGGACTTTCAACCCCTTTTCTTCGAACAGGTCTTTGCGGTACCACAGCCATGCCGTATCTCCTTCGGAGGGGAAGACGTAGAGTTTGCCGTCAAAGGTGAAATATTCCAGAGTCTTGCCATATACGGCTAGGTCTAAACCCGGTGCGGCAACATTGGGGTCCTCGATGAAGCTGGTCAGGTCCTTGAGCGCGCCCGCCTCCACCCAGCTTGGGATCCAATCGGACGAGACGTAGGCAACATCATAATCCGAGCCACCGCCGACAAAGGTAGTGGTCAATTTGTCGTAGTAGGCTTCACGGGCGATTTCCTCCACGATGACTTTATTGCCGGTTTTCTTCTCATATTCGGCGGCTACTTTGACTAGGTTGTCATATTCAGGTCCGCTCCAGCAAGCCACCACAATGGGCTCATACGTTACCCCTGCCGGCGCTTCCGTCTGGGCGGGGGCTTCCGTGGCAGCAGGCGCTTCGGTCGCAGGGGGTTGCTGAGGTGCTTCGGTCGCTGCAGGTTGTTGGGGAGCTGGCGTGGCTTGTGGCGCACAACCGACAAGCAACCCAATCAAAACCAATACAGAAACGAACTTAAAAAACATTTTACTCATTTCTTCTTCTCCTTTCTAAGATGGAATATAGGGGTGCCGATCATACAGGAAACGGAATCGTTCACCATGATGGATTCGCCAAATTAACCACCTCCTTTCTTAACAAGCAAGATGGGCGCAGTAAAAAACCTTGCCCCGATTGAGGTTTTAGACCTGAAGATGCAGATTGATATAAACTGTTCTGATTAGAGCATGGCGATATTGCCCTAGTCTTCGTCATAGAACTATTTTAACTGCTCCGCAAAGCGTTGGATTTTGCGAATCGCCTCGACAACGATTTGCATCTCCTCTTCGCTGCCGAGCATGACCGGGTTGGGAAGCCAGACGGTCTCCCAAGCCGCTTTGAGGGTGTTGGGGAAACCATCCCGTAAGAAGGGATGCTCACTGTGCGCATGAGGTTTGCCAAGGCGCTTGCGATAGGCGCCGCTTTTGAAGATATCTAACTCATGCAGCGGTGGATAGCTGGCTTGCGTGGGGATGCCCTCGGCGTTGAAGGCAGCGATGAAACGCTCGAGGGAGATTCCTGCGAATGCTTGGCGATCGACGTGGAAAATATAGGCGTAATAGCCATGGCGGGTCACCCGTGGGTCTAGCTTTTGGGGTTGGATGCCTTCGATTTTGGGCAATTCGCGGTCCAAGAAGGCCGCATTGCGCGACCGAATGGCAGCCTGCTCATCTAAACGTTTCAATTGTTGGCGTAAAACAGCTCCCTGCCATTCGCTGAGGCGGTAGTTCGAGCCGTAGATGAAATGCGCGTAAAACCACTCGCCGGGCATGCGGCCACAATCATGCACCGAGCGCGCTTTGCGCTCTAGATGGGGTGAATTGGTGAGAATAATGCCGCCTTCGCCGGCCGTCATTAGCTTAGAAGCCTGGAAGCTGAAGGTGCCGAGATCGCCAATGGCGCCGATTTTATGGCTTTTCCATTCTGCGCCGTGGGCATGAGAGCTGTCCTCGACCAAATATAACCCATAGCGGTGGGCGAGCTCTTGTAGGGCGTCTAAGTCCGCCGGATGTCCGCCGACATGCACGGCAATGATCGCTTTGGTGCGCGGGGTCATTGCCGCTTCAACTTGGGCAGGATCGATGCAGAAAGTGTCGGGAGTGACATCGACCAGGACCGGCAACGCTCCGGTGAACAGCACTGCGCTGGCGGTAGCCACAAAGGTGAAATCGGGCACGATCACCTCGTCGCCTGGTCCGATCTCCAAGGCGCTGAGGGCAACCTCGAGGGCGGCTGTGCCGTTGGTTACCGCAATGCCAAATTGAGCCTGATGATAGGTGGCAAATTCCTGCTCAAAAGCCAGCGTTTGTGTGCCGGGCGTGCGCCACCAGACGCGGCTCTCCAAAACTTGGTTCAGCGCTTGGCGTTCACGCTCGTCGTAAACTGGCCAGGCAGGAAACGGCGTTTTCTTCAGCGGTTCGCCACCGAGCAAAGCAAGTGTGGACATCTTCTCAAAGCTCCTTTCTTGTTTTAGCTTGCCTTCAACCCAACGTGCTCGAATGAAGTGTCTAGCACCAGCATGATCGCACCCATTACGGCTGCCCGATAGCCCAGATTAGACACCACCAAGCGAACGGGGGCGGGCAGACAGCCTTGCAGCCGGTTCAAAATAGGCTCAACCAAAATATCTGCCGAACGGGAAACACCGCCCCCTAGAACAATCACCTCGGGGTCCAAAACAACGCTGATGGCAGCGATGATCAGGGCAAGGTAATCCACGGTGTCATCTACGATGGTCTGTGCCCAGGCTTCGCCACTGCGCGCCAAATCGAAGACTTTTTCTGCCGTCAGGTTTTCGATCTCAAAATCCGACCGATGGGAACGGAGGTGTTCTTGGGCGCGCTGCACAACGCCTGTCCCCGAAGCTAGGCTCTCCAAAGCACCAAAATATTCATAGCGTTTGCCCAAAGCCTCTTTGCTGGGCAACAAATAGCCCACTTCGCCCGCCGACTGATGATAGCCGCGGTAAATCTTGCGCTCCAAGACGATCCCACTGCCGATGCCCGTGCCAACGGCGAGGCAGACCAAACTGGAAGCGCCTCTGGCAACCCCAAACCCGTATTCACCGAGGGCGGCGAGATTGACATCGTTTTCGACCACCACCGAAAGTCTAAACCGCTCGGCTAGAATATCCCGTAAAGGCAAATCGCGCCAGCCTAAGCTCGGCGCCCAGGTGACAACCCCTTCTTCGTAGAGGGTAACACCGGGGGCGCCAACCCCAATGCCCAACACCTTTTGTCCTTCGCGGCGCGGCACTTGCAAGAGCTCCTCGATCAAATCAATAGTCAAATTCAAGTTTTCTTCAGCGTTCGCAGGGACGGAAGCGCGATAAACTTCAGCTTGGACGGTGCCACAAAGGTCTGCAACCGTGCCGTACATTTTTGTCCCGCCGAGGTCTAAGCCGATCACGGCGTGAGAAGCGCCGTTAAAAGAGACCAGCGAACGCGGTCTTCCCCCGCTGTATTGCTGTTCATCCAAGCGCACAACCAAGCCCTCGTGTCCAAGCTCTTCGAGGATACGCATAATGGTAGGCAGGCTCAGGTTTAGGCGAGAGGAGATTTCGGTGGGGGAGATCGGCGATGTTTGGCGGACTAAGTCTAAAACGCTGGAACGGTTGAGCCGCCGAATTAAGGCGGCGTTGCCGCTGTTGACAGAGGGAAAATAATCGTCAGGAGGAAGGGGGTTCACAACTGATCTCCTTTTTAGCTCATGCCATTAACTTACTTATGTTATGTAAGTATTATACTCTTATGAGCCTAACCGTCAAGGTGAAAGCGGGAGACAGGGGTCAAATTGGGCATTTTCCAGCCTTTGCTGCGCAGATTCTTCTCTTGACATCTTGTCAAATTTTCTGTTTGCGTGTATACTTTCTTAAGGTAAGAAAATATATGGGGCTTGATGTTGCTCTCTCTGTTATAACTAGCCCAGCAGAGGAAAGATACGTATGGCGCGCTCTTTGGATAAACCTTTTCCCGAACCAAAAACCTTGATCAGTCAGCAAACCACCAATCGGATCATCAGCATAACGACCATCGCTGTTCTCATTTTGGTCTGGGTTGTCGTTACCCAGAAACGGCTCATTGAACCGCTTTTTGCCCCTTCTCCTGCAGATTTGTGGGCGGCTTTTCAAAATCTGCTGCCCAATTTACCCGGCGACCTAGTGGCAAGTCTGTTGCGCCGCATCGTGCCGGGTTTCACGATCGGAATCACGGTAGGGACATTATTGGGCATTTACATGGCAATGAACAACGTCGGCAGGGCGATTTTCTACCCTATCGTTGAAATCCTCCGCCCGCTTCCTCCCCTTGCCCTCATCCCCCTGCTCATCTTGTGGTTTGGCATTGGCTATATTACCCAAATTCTTCTGATCTCTTACGGCATTTTCATCATCATGGTGATTAATTCCTTCGAAGCGGTGCGCAATGTACCCCCAATCTACATCCACGCCGCGACAACCCTCGGCGCAAATCGCCGCCAAATCTTTCAGCGGGTTATTATCCCGGCGATTGTGCCCGATATTGTAGGCGGAATTCGCGTTTCAGCCGCGGCTGCTTTCGGCTACGATGTAGCAGCCGAACTGATGGGAGCGATGTCTGGTTTGGGGTATCGCCTTGTTCTGGCGCGACGATACCTGCTCACGCAAAACATTGTCGTTATTCTGATCATTATTGCTATCCTCTCTTTCAGCATCGACTTTTTGATCAAGCGCATTGACGCCAAGGTGACCAATTGGAAGGCGCGCGTTGAGCAAAAGTGACTCGCTGGGCTAGAGGGTTTCTCGCTTGATGGGATTATCAAGGCAACTGCCTTGTAATAACCAATTTTACATCCTAAGGAGGTCCGAAAATGAAATTCACCCGTCTCTTGGCTATCATGCTCGTCATGGCGTTGTTCATTGCTGCCTGCCAACCTACAACGCCACCACCGGCTGAAGCGCCGGCAACCGAAGCCCCTGCTCAGCCGCCTGCCCAACCCCCTGCCCCAGAAGTGGTCACGATCCGCTTTGGCAACCTGCCTTATCTCGACTATGGGCCTTGGATTGTCGCCGAAAAAATGGGGTATCTTGAAGAACAAGGCATTAAACTCGAGACCACCATGTTTGAAGTCGAACAGCCCCTGATCGAAGCCATGCTCGGCGGTTCGGTCGATGCTGGCGCAGGAGCCGATTCCCCCTTTATTATGCTTGCTCCAAAAGCGAAGGATAAGCTTCTCATGGTCTCTGTTCACAGCCTTTTCACCGGCTACTCGATCATGGGGCGCCCCGATCAGGTCAAAATCTACGATGACTTTATCAAGGAGGGCAAGTCTCACGAACAAGCCCTCGCCGAAGCCTGCAAGCAACTGCAGGGAAAAACCATCATCTTGCCCGGTGGCGCATCTTTCTACCCCGTTTTGAATACGGCGCTTGGTTATGCTGGCTTAACGCAAGCAGATGTCCAGGTGATCGATATGGACCCGGTCGAAGGAGCCGCAGCT
>CAKZNJ010000586.1 GCA_937129505.1 uncultured Anaerolineae bacterium
GAACGGTGACACCTTATTGGGCTGGGATGATTATCAACGCGGCCATGTAATGTTGGTCTTCGCCACCCTCTTCGCTGCCCCTCTGCGCAAAAAATTAGGCGATTGGGATACTCAATGTTACGCCGATGCCCGCCAAGCCAAACAACTTTACTGCGCCCAGCTCGAAGCCTATTTGAACCTCGTCGAGACCCATCCTCAGAAGTTTTCGCTCATCCAAACCAAAGCGGACCTCGATCAACATCTTCAAGATTGGGAACAACCGAAGGACGCTCACCCTGTTGGACTCCTCATCCTCATGGAAGGGGCTGAGGCTATTGAGCACCCTGAGGAGATAGAAGAATGGTGGCAGATGGGTGTGCGCATCATCGGTCCAGCCTGGGCAGCCAACCAATTCTGCGGCGGCACGAACGAGCCGGGTGGGCTTACCAAGCAAGGCAACTTATTGCTAGAAGCCATGGCAGGCATTGGGTTCGCCCTAGATATCAGCCACATGGACGAAAAAGCTGCCTTACAAGCAATTGACCGCTACCAAGGGAGGGTGCTTGCAACGCATGCGAACGCCAAAGCCCTCCTAAAAAGGGTGAAAAGCAACCGCCATCTCTCAGACTTAATCATCCGCCGGCTTTTCGAGCGTGATGGGGTTATCGGTGTTATTCCCTACAATGCCTTCCTTAAAGCCGGTTGGAAAGAAGGCGATCGCCGTGAGGAAGTAACCTTGTTAGATGTAATTGCCCAGATTGACTACCTTTGCCAAATGGCGGGTGACTCCCGTCACGTGGGCATTGGCAGTGACTTCGATGGCGGTTTCGGTTGGCAGTCTGTGCCTGCTGAGATAAACACCATAGCTGACTTGCAAAAGTTAGCTCCTTTGCTGGCTGAGCGGGGATACTCATCCGAAGACATCGGCAACATATTTTGTGGAAATTGGCTTCGCTGCTGCTCAGACTTCTTACCATGACCAGAAAGGTTCAGAAATGAAACTTGAGACGAACAAACGAATCCGCAATCGGGTAAGGAACGGAATCCGCATCCTTCTGCTTGGATTCTTGCTCTTCTTGATTGGAATTCGACCCGCCTATTTCGGCCTCGACCGCAGTCCGGTAATCGGTTTTGTGCAAATAGCAGTTTTTATAGTCGGCTTAGCAGTGATGTGCGGCGGAGGGTATCTGACCTTGAACTCGCTCTGGAATGGAAGGGAAAAAAGCATTTTAGCCGATATTGGCTTTCGGCTGGTTAGCACAGGGTATCTGGTTGCGGTGATGAGCGGAATGGCGGACGTCTTTGGGATCGGAAGCCACCGCTTTCCAAAGGTGCCATACTTCGGTGTCGTCCAAGCGGTTGGCGTCATCGCCGGACAACTTGTCATCCTTTTAGGATTCCTGATGACCATCCCCCTGCCCTATCGCCAAGCATCACCACTACAACTCAACCAAACCGCTGAAGCGGAAAAGCAAAACTAGCTAGGTTGTCGCCGCTTCGATCAAACCCATTACCTGAAGCATCTCTTCGTTGGTGGCGAACTTAAAATCTTCCAACCCAAGCTCGGCTGCTTTGGCGCGTTCAGCAGCGACCAACAGGGGCAAATGTTGCTGCGTAACGACCGGCTTCCCAAGGCTATTTAATCGCTCCCTCACCTGATCGAGCACCTGAGCGGGTGTTGCTTTCGGCGAGACTGTCTGCAGATATTGCATCACTGCCGCAGCGCAACGTTCTCCGTCCTTGCGGGCAATCCCCACCAGCCCACTGCTTGCTTTGCGCGACCAACCGGCCACAAATACCCCTTGTATGGATTTCCCTGCTTCAGGGTCATACGCCTCGTAAGAAATTTCATCCACGGGAAATTGCGGGGTAGGGCTTTTCACAAACTCATTCCACTGTACCGGCAAACCGAAATCGTCATCGACTTTATCGCCGATGCAGAAAATCACCGTATCGACATAGAGATTGCGCCGTGAACCCAAGAGTTTGGCGCGCGTATCATCCCTCACCTTGACCAGAGTCGTATCTTCAATCTCTAAGCCCGTCACATAACCCTTTTCTTCTCCGAGAATCCGAGTTGGGGCAGCCAGGAAGTCAAAGCGGAAACGGGTGCGTGAGACAGGAGGCACCGCGCGCGGCATGGCAACCAAGATATTGGCTTTTGCTTCGTCAGGGTCTTGTCCGATGGCGAGCATAATCGGTTTGGCTCGGCGAATCTCTTCATCCAAGGTGTCCAAATCCAAATTGGCAATCACATATTCCATTTCTTTTTTATCAAACTTTACCTCTGCGGGTCCACGCCGCGCGACCGCAATCACTTCATCGACCTTTTTCTCACGAATACAATAACGGGCGATGTCCATCATCACATTCCCAACCCCCACAATAGCTACTCGGCGCCCAATAAAGATTTCATTTTGGCTGTAAGGAGGCAATTTATTGTAATGATAGACAATATCTTTGGCGTGATAGACCCCTTTTGGGATTGTCTCGCCGGGAATACCCAACCACTTGGTGCCTTGCGCGCCGGCGGTAACGACGATGACATCAAACCCCATTGCCTGTAAGTCATCCAGTTTCAGATCGCCTTTCTTACCGATGACGACATTGCCAAAATACGTCACGTTGGGCATATCCAGAATCTGCTGGAATTGCTTGCGCAACCCCTCTTTCATCTTGATCTTATCTGGATAAATCCCGTATTCTGCTAGTCCACCGGGTTTGATATCGCGATTGAAGAGTACCACCTTGGCGCCATTTTCGGCAAATTGACGGCTGGCAAAAAAACCCGCTGGCCCAGCCCCGACAACCGCAATCGTATATGGTTCAAGAGATTGTCCTTGCACGCCTTCCTCCTTTGGCAAACTGGTTGATCGTTGGATGAACCGTAGCTGTGTATCTTCTAAACGGTGAAATACGCGAAGGATATAGATGAGAAATCGATGAATGGTTTCCCTCCCATGCTCGCGACTGGATCGTCAAGCGGGATGCTCCATCCTCTGCACTCATCTCGCAGGGCATTCGTATCTTCCTTATCCTACCTTGATTATAAACAAACGTGAAGTAAATCACAAGTCCAAAGTCCACATTTATTGCGGATAAATATCCTCTCATGGTATCATTTATTGTCACTTGTGCACATTGGAGCGTCTATGTCTGACTCGATTACGAAAATCACCTTGTCGAATGGCTTATTGGTATTACTAAAGGAAATCCATACCGCCCCTATCATTAGCCACTGGATTTGGTACCGCGTCGGCTCACGCGATGAGCCTTGTGGGAAAACCGGCATTGCCCACTGGATTGAACACATGCTTTTTAAAGGCACCCCTCGCTTCCCCGCTTCG
>CAKZNJ010000587.1 GCA_937129505.1 uncultured Anaerolineae bacterium
CCCCTCTTTTGCTAATCTTCCAGCAAGATGAGCGTAGCGGCCACTATGTTCCCCCAAACCATGAATCAAGCCCACAACAGCAGTTTGTTTATCTTCGGGATACCACACTCTACCAAAAAGGTTTAATCCATCTGCCGAAGAAAAATTAAACGTGGTTTCGTTCAAAGTTGCCTCTCGAACAAAAACAAAGGATATTTTTCACCGGTCGGTTGAAAATCCAGCTTGGTATAAAGGTGCAGCGATGCCAGATTATCCGCTTGGGTGTTTACTGTGAGTACTCGAAAGCCTTTTTGAAAACAATATGACTGCAATGCACCTACCAAGGCTGCGCCTATTCCCTGATTTTGGTAGGCTGGTAATACTGCTAAGCGGGCGAGGTGTCCACTATCATTCAGTGCCGTGCTGATTTGGTAACCAATGATCCCATCTGCGCTCTCCGCAACCGTTGCATTCGCTGCCTGCTGGTAACCGGCTCGCAAACCCCTCTCAGAAATTTGCCAAGGAGAGGGGAAAGCAAGGTGGTCAACCTGAGCAACGCTGGGAAGATCTGCAGTATTCATCTTGCGAATTCGAAAGAAAGAACTGCTTTGCTCGATCTTTGGCTGGCAAACTTTCCAGATCAAAACCACGACCTCGTTGCGTTGCTCAAATCCACTTTCGGTTAATAAATTTTGGAAGCCACCATTTAACGCAATTGCCCCTACGGTCACAGTAGGGTGGATCTCTCCTAATTGCAGCAGAGAAAATTGCCATAATTTCCGCCAGGCAAGGTTGGGAGATATTCCCGATCCAACTGCAAAAAGGCGGATCCACGCAATTTCCGGCGGGTCGGCGGGGCAAGCCAAAGCTGCCTGAAGGACGCCGTTTTCTTCGATTACCCCAAAGGGACATTGACCGACCCAATCCAAAAGCGGACGCCAATCTAAATGACGGTGTATCGCTTGCTCGTAATGGAGCAAGCTGGCTATGAGAGGTTTATCCGCAGGGACTGCAGCTCGGACAATCACGTTATTTGGGCAGGAACTTCCATGGAATCTGAAACAATTTTTTGAGAAGTCTTTGCTGCAAGCTCAAGCGTGACGTGCCTTCCAAAGCGGATTGAAAGGTCGCCAGCGCTTGAAGCTGTTTTCCCTGTTTCAGCTGGAGCTGGGACAAGGCTTTGAGGGCATGTAAGCGAAGTTCTGTGTCACCGCTTTTTTCCAGATATTCTGCAGATTGAAGGTAAGCCTCTTGCGCTTCTGCATAGCGCCCACAGGCTTCCAGCCCTGCTGCCAGATTGCCATAGGCGATACCTAGGCGTTTGAGGTCGCCATGTTCACGGAAAAGCGACAACGTCGGCTCAACCATTCTCAATGCCTCCTCCCCGTTGCCGAGCTGAACGAGTGCTACACTGCAGTTATTCCACATCTCAGCCGCTAGGATCATCTGCCCTTGAGCTTGATAAGCCTTGGCAGCCGCTTCAAAATCTTGCACCGCTTCTTGAAAATTTCCCTCTTGATAAGCTTTTTGCGCTCGCTCGGCAAATTTCTTAGGAGAAAGGCTCTCGTTCACAATGTAATCTCCAATAAACCTTCTGCGACGGCGCGCAGTTTTTCAACCGACATTTCAGATAAACGTTGGGCAAGCTCAATATAAGGGCGATTGATCGGTTTACAAACAAAACTTTTCAATTCATCCGGCAGCGATTGAAAGTCTTGCCATTGTTGATCAAACACAACGGCATTCGAGCGGTTGCGTTCTCGATCCATGAACACATTGATCTTGAGTTGCAGTGCAAGGGCGCAGGCTTCCAGCACAGGCAAGGGAATCGCTTTCTCACCATATTCATAACGTTCCAGCTCAGCAGCCTCTATACCGACCTGCTCAGCTAGCTGCTCCAAGGATAGCCCCAGCTCCTGCCGCCGTTTGCGTAGTAAAACCCCAATGACCCGCTGACGAATTTCGCCAATCAGCTCAACACGTCTCTCAGAAAGCGTTTCTCCCTTGGATGGCAGGAGAGTCTCACCCCAAAAATGGGTGAGGGGAACGCGGTAAAACTCTGCCAAAGCTTCCAGATGAGGTAAAGAAGGGGATTCCTCCCCAAGCTCGTAAGCCTCTAAGGTCAACGGACTGATGCTAAGGTAACGAGCAGCTTCCTCTAAATCTTTATTTGCCGCCTGGCGAGCATTTCTTAACAGCACACCCAATTTCCGACCTCTCAAGGCTATTGACCGGGGATCGATTTTCATCTTCTCACCTTTTTTCCTCTGGTGTCATTCGGGGACTTTCGAGGGAGGGCAGGGATAGCGGCGGACAGACCCAGCGCAGGCAGCCTTTTGCCAATGGTTTTTTTGCCAACCTGCAGCCAATGCTCGTTTCCGAGATAACTTGCCATTGCCTGACTCCCAGCTCCCAAATCTATACTTATGATTATATCCCATCGGCGAGTTTTCATCTTTCATCCGCGTCCACTGTGCCGTCTGCCAGATGACAAGATATCAGCTAAATTGACGCCAAAGACCTCTGGTCTCAATTTAAATCCCGCTATCTCGAGGCGCTGAATGAACAAGGGGCGCATCCCTGTCGGCTTTATTTCTCCTAACACTTTTCCATCTTGCGCTGTGCCGCTTTCATTGAACTTGAAAATATCCGTCATCACAATGGTATCGCCTTCCATGCCGACGACTTCGGTGACTTGGGTAACCTTGCGGGAGCCGTCACGCAGACGGGACACTTGAATGATCAAGTCCACAGCCGAAGCAATTTGTTCGCGCACAATCTTCAACGGCAAATCCATGCCAGCCATTAGGGTCAACGTTTCCAAACGGGAGAGAGCATCTCGGGGGGTGTTGGCATGCACGGTGGTTAATGAACCATCATGCCCGGTGTTCATCGCTTGGAGCATATCCAACGCTTCGCCACCACGGCATTCACCCACCACGATTCGATCCGGTCGCATTCTCAGCGCATTGCGCACTAGATCCCGAATGCGCACTTCTCCCTTTCCCTCCAAGTCTGGAGGTTTGGTCTCCAATCGCACCACGTGTTCCTGATGTAACTGCAATTCTGCTGCATCCTCAATGGTAACAATTCGTTCATGTGCCGGGATGTAACTAGAGAGGATATTCAGCAGGGTTGTTTTGCCTGAACCTGTGCCGCCAGAGATGACAATATTCAAGCGAGCTACCACACAAGCTTGCAAGAATTCTGCCACGGCAGGCGTCAATGAGCCAAATTCGATCAGTTTTTCCACCGTTAACCTTTCGCGCGAAAACTTACGGATTGTAACTGAAGGCCCATCAATTGCCACCGGCGGAATGACAGCATTGAAGCGAGAACCATCGGGCAG
>CAKZNJ010000588.1 GCA_937129505.1 uncultured Anaerolineae bacterium
CCGAAAAGGCTTATGTTGCTGGCTTACTGCACGACATCGGCAAATTGGTATTGGACCAATATGTTTTAGCCGATTACACCCAAATCATGAATCTCATGCGCGCCAATCGCCTACCGATGTGGCAAGTTGAAGAGCAACTGTTCGGTATTGATCATGCTGGAGTGGGAGGGTTAGCAGCGACCCATTGGCAATTTCCAACCGAATTGACCGAAGCGATTCGCTACCACCATGCACTTTGTTCCGATCTTCCTGACCAACGCTTGGCAGCCTTGGTAAACCTTGCCAACGCTCTAGCACCTGAGCCTAACATTGAAGATCCCGTGTTGGCAGGCAAAATCGTCCACCCTCTCACCATGGAGATTCTCAAGCTAACCCCCGAAAAGGTCGCCCCCCTAGCTGAGCGACTAAAAGAAGGCTTGCTCTCCTATCAAGACCGCTTGCAATTACCGTGAGGAAACCCATGGAGAAGTCCCTAAACCCAGTTCTATTGATTGTCGAAGACGACCCCGTCATGCGAGACCTGTTGGAACTCGCCCTGCGGCAGCAATTCTCCCCGCCTTTTGAGATAAGACTGGCTAACGATGGAGCAAAAGCCCTAGAGATCATCGAGGAAACATCACCAGCGTTGATCGTGATGGACATTTTATTGCCCTACATGAACGGCTTGCAGATTTTACAGCATTTGCGTGACCACCCAAACGGTAAACGTCCGCGCATTGTGATGATCTCCGCGCTGGGGGTGCGCGAAGTGGTTCAACAAGCGGTTGACCGCGGGGCAGATGATTTTATCGTCAAACCATTCGACACCGAGACGTTGATTGCTCGCATAAAAACTGTTTTGGTCCATTAATAAACCATAAATCTTAACCATCGGCAAATCAGGCAAAAGCTTGAGCCTTTTTCGGCTTTTTTTACGCGATATTTAGTTACCCTTCATCTGCCCTTTACTGCAAAATTGGATGGGTACAGGTATCCTTAGGGTGGAGAAAAAAGTACCAGGAATGAACGAAACTTTGGTCAACGTTGCTCAATTTCAAGCCTTTTTTCTGACTTTTACTCGGATCATGGCAACCATCATCCATGTCCCAGTCTTAGCAGGACGTTCAATTCCTAATCCGATCAAGATTGGGTTGGGGTTGATCCTTGCTATCTTTATGACACCTTTGAACTTTTCGGAATTTGGTCGCACTGGCTTAGACTTGGTAGCTTTTGCAGGTGCGATTGCTCGAGAGATTATCATCGGCACAATTGCCGGATACTCTGCTATCCTCGCCTTCGGTGCCTTGAGCATTGCCGGTAATCTGATTGGACTTGGAAGTGGTTTTGCAGCCGCCCAAATCCTCAATCCAGCGCTGGAAGAGCAGGGCACACCGCTCGATCAGATTCTGGTGGTCACCTCCTTTCTCCTTTTCTTGGCGATCAATGGACATCATAGCTTCTTGATGGGTTTACAAAAATCCTTTGAAGTGCTGCCTATCAACTCTGCTTTGCCCACCCTCGCCCAAGAGCCATTGCTGCAACTGACAGCGAGCTTGATCAAAATCGGGGTACAACTCTCATTTCCGTTAGTGGCGACCCTTCTACTTACCGATTTAGCGATGGGATTACTTGCGCGCGTTGCCCCCCAAATTCAGGTGTTCTTTTTAGGCATTCCGCTCAAAATCGGCTTAGGGATTTTTGCCTTAGCTATTGCTATCCCCGCCCTTTCACCGCTCATGCGTACGATCTTTGGTGGAATAGCACCGCAAATGTTGTTGTTATTAGGAAAGTAAAATGCCTGAGAAGACTGAACCGCCGACCAGCCGTAAGATACAAGAAGCCCGTAAAGAGGGGATGGTGGCGTTAAGCCAAGAGCTAAACGCAGCCGCTGCCTTGCTCATCGGCGTCTGGCTGCTCAGCTCGCCCGGAAGACGGGTGGTTGCCGAAATCCAAACCATTCTCGTTCAAGCCGTGACTGCTTTGCCAAGCGGAGAAGTCAGCGCTGTCTGGTTTACTCAGCGGTTTGCCAACGATGTTTTGCGCGTTGGAACGGACCTGCTGATTATTATCTTAGCTCTAGGTGTCGTCGGTGTGTCTATCACCCTAGCTCAAACCAACTTTTTGTGGTCGAGCAAGCGCATTGCGATCAACTTTGGACGCCTCAACCCCCTCAATG
>CAKZNJ010000589.1 GCA_937129505.1 uncultured Anaerolineae bacterium
CTGCTTGGCGTAGAAGGCGAATCCTTTTCCATCCCCGATTGCATTTACCGCACCGATCCAAAGGGGCGGCCTCTTTATGCTTCAGATGAAGCCTTGTTTGGGGAACTTCACCCTTGCGATAGAGAATTGATCGCCAAATTAAGCGAACAAATCACTCAAAGGCTACCTACCTCTTTCAGACTGGTTTGTCCCTTAGGCGTTGGAAATCACATTGACCATCAGCTTACTCGTCTTGCAATTGAAATGTGCGGCTTGGCGGCTTGGTATTACGCTGAAGTACCCTATGTCTTTCGACAGCCGAATTGGGAACAAGAGATTCTGGTTGCTCATTTTACCCCGCATCTAATTCCCATCTCCCAAGCTGGTTTTGAGCAGTGGCTGAAGGCGGTCTCTGCCTACCGCTCTCAGCTCAGCACTTTTTGGGAAAGCGAAGCTCATCTACAACAAACTTTTTTCTCCTACTGGCAAGCCTCCAAAGCATTGCCGCTATGGTCTTGTTCAGATAAATCCTTGCCGGCGGAAAAAATCATTCCTTGACATGCATTCGTCTTGCATATATAATCTTTATCAGCTTTCCTCGATAGCTCAATTCGGCAGAGCGGGCGGCTGTTAACCGCTAGGTTCCAGGTTCGAGTCCTGGTCGAGGAGCCTTCTTTGTTATGGTTATCCTGCTTGTTTCCCTCCACGTTAAGCCTGATTTTATCGAGGCTTTCAAAGAAGCCACGCTAGAAAACGCGCGTCACAGCCTGCAAGAACCAGGGGTGGCACGTTTTGATGTCCTACAGCAAACCGATGACCCAACGCGTTTCCTTTTGGTCGAGGTCTACCGAACACCAGAAGACCCCGCCAAGCACAAAGAAACCTCCCATTACAACAAATGGCGCGAAGTAGCAGAACCTATGCTAGCCGAACCCCGCACTCGCGCCTTATATACTAACATCTTCCCCAGCGACGAACTCTGGTAAAGATCCCTCAGGCAGCAATGGCATTGCACCTGCATCATCGGCATGGCAACCTTGGCAAGCAAGGTAAGGCATGTTTTTGTTGCTGCTCACTCAATCCAGGCGATTTTGTTTGATCTCTTGGTGGATCACTGTATAAGGTAGACTTTTTCCTATGCAGCGCCTCCACTATGCCATTCTCTTCTTGTGCTTCCTGGCGAGCGGCATTGCCCTACGCCTTTGGAGTTTTCATGAAAACAGCCGTCTCTATGGGGATGTCAACCTATTTGCTCTGACAGCCCGCCAGCTCGCTTCAAGCGGCAAACTCGAGTACCCCTTTAAGTATGACTACTCACCCGAAACAGCCTACCTAAGCTTACAAAGCCCTGCTAGCCAACATCCCCCGTTATGGCCCCTCTTGGGTGCCATACTTGCCCGTCTTTGGGCATCTGAAGACACCTTTTTGATGCTCAAAGTGCTCTCCCTGATTGCAGGGCTATGCCTTTGGATCACTTTCTTACCTAGCCCAAAAGAGGTATCTTTCCTTTGTAAAGTGCTTCCTTTCGGCTTAGTTGCCCTCTCGCCTTGGTTGGTAGACTTCAGCACCAATGGCAGTCCTTATATTCTCATTGCATTCATTCTCATATTGGCTGAACGGTTTTGGAGAACAAATTTTCCATCCCGCCTTTCTTCTCTGGTAGGGGCAGGCGCATTGAGCGCCTTTGCCATCCTAACTCACAACAACCTCATCCTTATACCACTATCACTGGCTATCAGAATATTCACATGGCAGGAGCTCCCGAATCAACAGAGATGGATGAAGCTAGGGGCATTCACCATTTCTCTGAGCATCTTCCTTAGCCCCTGGCTGCTATGGAATTGGCAAACTTTTGGACAACTATTCCACTCTCTCTCTTCGTACTACTTGCTTGAACAGCTTGGTTTGGCAACCATAGCCCTCGACGAGGGGCGGGTCGTCTGGACTGTCAAGGCAATCCCCTTCGCAGAGATCGCCCAGCGCTACAGCCTTTTATTTACCAAATCTGCCTGGGCTGGCCTCCGGCAGTATGTAGAAATGATTACGCCCCTTGGCTTTTTTGCGGTTCTTGTTTCTGTAGTGCTGCGCTGGCAACCAGTCAAGTCAGCATTTTCGAAAGAGTTCCCCCGAAGCGTCTGGTCAATACTACCGTCTCCGACAATCCTATACCTCCTAACGATCCTCCTTTGGGCGACCTACAAGACGCGCTTCTTGATCCCTCTCTTGCCTTCCACATATCTGCTCATCGGCGATGCCTTTGGCTATGCGCTGGGGAAGATCAAGAGAGGCCATAGCATCCTTTGGTTGGGCGTGGTAACTTTATTCATCTGGATGATGTTACCCTATCGGCAACAACCCCTAAATCTGTATTATGGGGAAGAAACACCTGCCATTGCCCGTCAATATGACCACATGAGAAGCGTTGCCGCCCAATTGCGGCAACAATCTCTCGGCACTGTGCTTGGCGTCTCCAACAGCCTAGATGGCGGGATTGAAACCATCTATTGGACGAAGCTTCCTTTTGTAATGGGCAGGGGGCTTGATAGCTTTATTTGGAGAAAGTTAGCAACTGACTTTCATGTGCGATATCTTTGGGCTGATTGCCTGCAACAAGAGACTCTCCAACAAATCTTTCCCGTCAGCCAACGAATTCTCTCCAACGGCGTCTATTGTGTTTTGAAGCTTCCATAAATAGCGTGTTTTGTACAACCTATTGCACGAAGTCCAGAGAAGGTTTGGCGAAACCTGACCTTGCATTTTTTAAGACTCATGGGATAATAGAATCAAATCTTAGAGTTTTTCTTACCATAATGTGAATGGCCGCGGGCAATTCTAGGGTCGAAACCTAGGCTTGGAGGAGAAGCCAAATAAACTATCGGAGGAAAAACATCATGAATAATTCGACCCATTCTCGAAAATACCCCTTTCGATGGGAACTGCTAGGCGACCTGCGCTTAGGACGCCCAAATCTCGGCCCAATCACCAGCTTACACGCTTACCGCCTGATGCAATTTACCTTTCGCGATGTCCTCGAGCAAGCAGTAGGCACTGAAAAGGCCGACCAAATCTTTTACGAAGCGGGCAAACTGGCAGGAAGGCAATTCTACCAAAACGCCTTAAAACCCGCAGAAGACCTGAATAAATATATTCGTGAATTACAACTCACCTTGCGAGAATGGGGGATCGGAATTCTACGCATTGAAAAGATGGACCTCGAAAACGGCGAATTTATCCTCACCGTCTCTGAAGACCTCGATTGTTCTGGCCTACCAGAGATTGCAAATGAAATATGCGTCTATGATGAAGGTTTTATCTGCGCCTTACTGGAGAGCTATACTGGCTTACCCTTTAAGGTCAAAGAGATCGACTGCTGGTGTACAGGAGATCGCACCTGTCGCTTTCATGCCCAAGTGACATCTGAAGGATAACTGGTTCATAGAAAACCCTTGCCTCCAGACGAGCTAAATATGGATTCATCTACCCTGTCAAAACAAGACCTTTTAGAACAAGCCCTCCACTTGCTGGATCATTTTCGAATCTTGATTCTCGAGCCGCAAGAGGCTGAGCTCCACCTAACCGACTCAGCACAATGGGCTCCTTATGAGCAAGCCTTACAAACCCTGCTGGAAAGCCGTCGCTTGGCACTTGCCTTAGCTAGAGGTGACTTATCCTACGAACTTAGACAGAAAGGAGCGCTTGCTGGAGCCTTGAAATCGCTCCAAGCCAACTTGCGCCACCTTACCTGGCAAACTCAACAAGTCGCACGTGGCGATTTCACCCAACGGGTGGAATTTATGGGTGAATTCTCCGTTGCTTTCAATGAGATGGTCTATCAATTGGATGCCATGGCTAAAGAGCTTCAAACCCAGCAGGATGAATTGATTCGCCGCAACGATAGCTTAATCCTTGAAATCGCTGAGCGCGAACGGGCCGAAGCTGCGGAGCGGGAACAGCGACAGCTAGCTGAAGCCCTACAAAGTGCTGCTATGGCATTGAATGCCACATTGAACTATGAAGAGGTACTGGATATCATGCTCGATCGGGTCGGGGACGTGGTGGCTTACGATTCAGCGGTGATTATGGAAGTCGAGGGCATGTCTGCGCGCGTGCGCCGGGCAAAAAATTATCACCGCTACGGAGAAGAAGTCGAAAAACGGGTGTTGCAGACCGAATTCGACATCCCTAAAACACCCAACTTGTTCACCATCTTCACAACTTTGAAGCCCCTCGTGATTTCCGATGTTGACCAATACCCAGCTTGGGATCGCAGCAAGACTGGAAACCCAATCCGTTCATGGATAGGCGCGCCGATCTACGCCCACGGCAAGGTATTGGCGTTCTTTTCGCTTGATAAACTAGGACCCAACTTTTATCAAGAAGAACATGCCCATAAACTAGAAATGTTTGCCAGCCATGCTGCCCTGGCGATGGTCAATGCCCGCCTCTTTCAGGAGATCGAACGCCTTGCCGTGACCGACACTTTAACCGGCTTATATAACCGCCGTTACTTCTTTGAGCGCGCCTGCCAAGAGTTTATCCGTTCTTGCCGATACCAGCACCCTCTAACGATCGTGATGTTAGACCTCGATCATTTCAAAGCCGTAAACGATACCTACGGGCATCCGATCGGGGATCTTGTCCTGCAAACGATCAGCCGTTTGGTTACCCAAACAGTGCGGAAGAGCGATCTGGTGGCGCGCTTTGGCGGGGAAGAGATTATCCTGCTTCTGCCTGAGACGACTTTGCAATGCGGTGAAGCGCTCGCTGAACGCTTGCGGCAGAAGATTGCCACATTAAGCATTCCAACCAACGACCATACCCTTTCGATTACTGCCAGTCTTGGTGTAAGCTGTGGCAACCCTGCTAACTGCAAACTGGAACCACAGCGGGCAATCGAAACCCTGATTGAATTCGCCGATCAAGCTCTCTACTTAGCAAAGCAAAACGGCCGCAATCAAGTTCGCTCTCTCCTACCCTCCTTCGCAGAGAAACCCACCGCTTGAAAGCGACCCAAATTCGATTGGGGGAGATTTTTCTTGCCCTCACTTTGCGCAACCGCATTGGCTTTATTGTAATCGCACGCTTGTACAAAACACAATCCCGATCGTCAATTTGCGCCTTGACTTCTCGTGTTAGAATAAATCAACACGAAAATCATGATGAGCCCATGATCCACTTTCCAACCACACTCCACCCATAGAAGGGAGAAAAAATCATGACGGTTACACAGCCCCATTTTCTTGAGCAAATGAAGCGCATCCCTGAAGTCCTTGCCCCTAGCTTAGCCGAAGATTGGCCCAAATTGCCTGTCATCAAAGCGGAGGGTGCTTATCTCTACACCGCTGACGGTAAGCGTTACCTCGATTTCACCTCAGGCATTGCCGTCACCAACCTTGGGCATGGCCATCCGCGCGTATTAGAAGCCGCTCGGCGTCAGATGGATGAAATGGTGCACAGTGCTGTCGGTGTCACCATTCATCAGTCCCTGCTTGATTTATGCGATGCCCTGCCAAAAGTCTTGCCGCCGGGGATGGACATGTTCTTTTTCGGCAACAGTGGTGCAGAAGCTGTAGAAGGGGCAATCAAATTAGCCCGTTATGTAACTGGCCGGCCGGGCATTATTGCTTTTGAAGGCGGCTTTCACGGGCGCACCTATGGGGCAGCTTCAGTCACAACCATCAAGTCCAAATATCGCAACCATTATGAACCCTTTGTACCGAGCATTTATTTTGTCCCTTATCCCTATGCTTACCGCTGCCCGCTTGGTGCCACCCCGGAAAAAGCGCTGGACTGGACCCTATCCAGCCTTGAACGCCTCTTTCAACACCAAATTCCCCCCTCTCAAGTCGCTGCCTTTCTGGTCGAACCGATCCAAGGAGAAGGAGGCTATATCGTGCCGCCGCGCGATTTCTTACCCGCCCTGCGCAAAATCTGTGATGAGCATGGCATTTTATTGATCCTTGACGAAGTGCAAACTGGCTTCGGGCGCACGGGTGAAATGTTCGCCTGTCAGCATGTCGGCGTCATTCCTGATATCATGGCAATTGCCAAGGGCATTGCCAATGGCTTTCCCCTAAGCGCCACCGTTGCCAGCCGACAACTGATGAGTCAATGGCTGGCTGGTGCGCACGGCACCACCTATGGCGGCAATCCCATTGCTTGTGCAGCCGCTTTAGCCACGTTAGAAGTGATTCGCGAAGAAAACCTGCTAGAAAACGCCCGCAAGATGGGGCAACGCTTCTTGGATGGGCTGAATGCGCTGAAGAAAAAATACCCGATCATCGGCGAAGTGCGCGGCTTAGGGCTGATGCTGGCAATGGAATTTATCCATCCCAACACCGATAAACAGCCCAACCCTGAAGCTGCTTTTAACTTATTGAACGCTATGCTGGAACAAGGCTTAGTAGCATATATGGCTGGCACGTATGGACAGGTAGTGCGCTATATCCCACCCCTGATTGTCACCGCTGAGCAAGTTGATGAAGCCTTAGCCATTACTGGGAAAGGACTAGCCCAGATCGCCTCTTGATCCCTGTACTTAGTTTCCCTCCTGGCGCGATAAAGGGTTTCTAAGGCGAGGCGCAAGCCAAGAAGCAACTGCCCTATCGCCGCGCTGACTTGCGCCTCCACACAGCCTGAATCCTATGCTGATGGGTGCAGGTAGTTTTACTCCGCACGCATCAGTGGAGCGCTTGAAGAGGGTTGCCAAGCGCTGAAATCCCAATCGGCTAAGGCTTGGCGCATTTCGCTCAAATTGTGCAGCTCAAATTTGTTCAAAGCATTGCGGGCATGGGTCTTGACCGTATCATAGGAGACAATTAATTGATCTGCAACTTCTCGGTAGGTGTATCCGAGGCAGAGCAAAGCAACCACCTGCTGTTCCCGCCGCGAGAGCCTCTGCCAGCGGCGCACGTACTCCTGAGCGGCGAAGCGCGCCGACAGGGCATAGCGCAGCAAATCGGCCGCCATTTGCTGGGCAGAGCAACCCTCTTGGGCTGCTAGCTCTTCCAGAAGCCGCCTCAGCTCAGGGTCGCTAATCACCAGTCCCGCCGCCGGGGCAATGCGATTCCCCACCGGGCGCAACCGCTTCCAAAACGACATCGAGTCACCTCCTCTCAATCTCACCAAAAAGGATAAGCTCGGCAAAATAAATAGAACTTATGTTCTATTATAATTGTAGCCGAATTTGCCCTCCTTGTCAATGATTTCAGCGTCCCGTTTTCGCCCTTCTCCTGTCGCTCAAGCCACTGCAGCCCAAGACAATTGACAACAGGGCAAGTCCTGTTCAAATCCCAAAAATCTAAAAGCCCCCAAGCAAGCAGCGGTATAATTAGTTACTAACCGACTGATCAAGCAAAAGTCTCATGACCACTTCGCAAAGCCAAGCACCCTTTCTAAAAGTCCTTCGCAACATCCCTTTTCAGGTGGATCGAGCAATCCTTCGTCAGCAATTGCGCTTGAAGCCCAACAGCCACCACCTGATTGAACTCGACTGCTTGATCGAGCAAGCTCAGACTATCGGCAAACCCAAAGCGATGGTGCGCATGGTCAATGTAGATGATAAGGGCGAGAATTGGGTGCAGTTAGATGGGCGGCGACTGCATAGTCGTGTGTTGCGGGTCAACCTCGAGGAAACCCAACGCGCTTTTATCTTTGTCGCCACCGCTGGTTTAGAACTTGAGAGCTGGTCGAAGTCAATCACCGACTTGCTCCAGCGCTTTTGGGCAGATGCCATCCAAGAGCTTGCCCTCGAAACGGCGCGGCGCGCTCTGCACGAATACCTTGTGCAACGCTTCCACCTCGGCTTGCTCTCGGAAATGCATCCCGGCTCGTTGGACGACTGGCCGCTGCATGCCCAGGATGATGTCTTCGCCTTGCTTGGGGACGTGAAAGGCGAGATCGGCGTCTCTATGACCGAGAGCAAACTCATGCATCCTGTCAAATCCGTATCCGGCATCGCTTTCGCCACTCAAACCCATTTCACCAGTTGCCAGCTCTGCCCGCGCGAAAACTGCCGCGCTCGCCAAGCCCCTTTTGAGGCTGATTTATTTGAAAAACGCTACACCCTTTCAAAATAAGATCAACCCTCACCTATCAAAACTGTAAACGTTATCACTTGTCTAAAAAAGGCTTTCGGATATAGAATTAAATTAGTGCACAACGAAGCGTTTGCTAGGTGTCCTGTTTGTCTTAGATAGTTTTTTCACTCCGGCTGGTTGTCTTCTTTCGGGAAAGCAGGCTGGTATAAAAGAGCGAGGCGCATTTGCGTCATACCATCAATCTGTGGAACTTTCGCGCTGAACTTCTGCGGCGATACCTGACGCCTCTCAAAATCATTTCGCTGAGCGCAGTGGGGGGGCTGTTGTTTTTATCCTTTGTTTTGCCCCTAACCACCCGACAGCAGCAAACTCTGTGGTTATACTGTCTAGCCATTGCTAGCTACATTTTCATATACTACTGGCTTCTCTTCCCGCGCTTTTGGTACCAACGATGGATGCCGTTTCTCAACATCGTAATGAATGTCACCTTGATCAGTGGGGCTTATTTATTGATGGGTGGATTGCTACCCTCGATGAATGGATTGTTGGTTATCGTTATCTTTATCAGTGGGATCTTTATCGGGTCAGCTGCTGCTTACTTGGCTGCCACCACCTCGTTCCTTGGTTCGATCGCAGTTGACAATTACTTTTCCTACCCCACTCTCTATCAAACTACGTCTCAGATCATCCACTTCCTTGAGTTTTTTATCACTGCGTATATCAGCAGCGCCCTTGGCAATCTGCTTGCCTATCAAGTTAGTGAACGCCAACGCCAAAACGAAGATTTATCTCTTTTGCTAGACGCCAGCTTGACCGCTACCGCCTCGCTCGATCTCAACCAAACCATACCACAACTAGTTTCAAAGATTGTCGCCTTTCTACCAGTATCCTCAGCGCGAATCGACCTCTTGGAAGAAGGCTACTTGGTTCCCTACGGCGTGGCATCTTCGCGTCACGGGATTGAAAGATGGCTTAACCTTCGTAAGCGCCCGCGCTTGGCTGAATTACCTTGGATTAGAGCCGCCTTCGAAACCCGACAAACCATCCAAACAGATCGGGATCATATCGAATTAACCCCTTATTGGCTGGATTTCACCCATTTTTTCTCTCCAGACACTCGCGCGATTTGTGTGATTCCCTTGGTTGCCAGCAAGGGAGTGGTCGGATTTCTGTCGGTCGGTGAGGTCAGAAAACCTCTGCGAGAGCCTATTGATCAAATCAAAGTCGACTTTCTGGAAACGCTCGCCAATCAAATCGCGGTGGTCGTTGAGAACGCGCGTTTACACCTGGAGGAGCAAAAGAAAGCCAAGCGCCTAGAAGTCCTCAATCGAATCGCAACCATCGTTAGCTCAACCATTGAATTGGACGAGCTGTTGAGAGAACTATACGAGCTCCTGATCCAAGTCATCCCTGCGGACACTTACTATGTCGGCTTAGTCGACTGGACTCGCAAAGTCATCGATCTAAAGCTATTGCTTGATTTGGAAGAATCCTTCGAAGGCGTCTCTATCCCACTGGATCAAGGTTTAGCCGGTTATGTGGCTCGGGAACATAAACCGCTGCTGATTGGCTATTTCCAGCGTGAGCAAGATACATTGCCGGTAAAACCGGTGATCATCGGCAAATCGCGCATGTCCGAGTCATGGTTAGGGGTACCATTTGGCAAGGACGGCCACACCCAAGGCATACTGGCTGTTGCCAGTTATATTCCCCATGCATTTGACGATGAAGACCTTCAACTCCTCATGAACGTTGCTCAACAAGCATCTTTGGCAATCGACAACGCCCGCCATCACGCCGAGGTGGAAGAACGCGCCCGCCGCGATTCGCTCACCGGAGCCTATAATCATGGCCATTTTCTATCTGCCCTTCGCCAAGCAGTGCACTCCGGCTTGACAAACCAACGGCCGGTATCCCTGATCATGCTGGACATCGATCATTTCAAGTCTTATAACGATCGCTACGGGCATACTATTGGCGATGAGGTTCTTTGCTTGATCGTGCAGGTGATCCAAAAACAGGTGACAAGCAATGATGTGATCGGTCGGTGGGGTGGAGAGGAATTTGGCTTGGTTTTGGAAGGGACATCACCCGAAAATGCCTTGCAGATTGCTCAACGCATTCGATCTGCCCTTTCGCAAACCACACTGACAACCTCGCATAAAATGAAGATCGCAGCTCCGACGATTAGTCAAGGCATTGCTTGTCTACCTCTTCACGCTCACACAGCAGAGGAGTTGGTTGAAAAAGCCGATCAAGCTTTGTATATCGCCAAAGTAGCCGGTAGAGACCAAATCTACCTGTTTGGCGAGGATGCCCCCCTTAAGTAGAGGCAGAAGCGGGAATATAACTTAAACCCACCGTCCCGGGCCCCGAATGCACAGCTAAGGCAGGGGAGAGAGAGGTAACCAACGTTTCAACACAGTTGAATTGAGCGCACACTTTCTCTTTTAGGCTGTCTAATTGATCTGCAGCAGCGACATGCATAAAAGCAACCTTGATATTGCGAATGCCGCTCAATCGCTCTTTCATCAGTTCCACAATGCGGCTATAAGCCTTCGGACGGGTGCGCTCGGTGGCTAAGGCGACAATGACTCCATCCTGCATGCCAATGATGGGCTTGATGTTTAGCAAAGAACCAATCAAGTGCTGCGCTTTGCCAATTCGCCCCCCCATATAAAGATAGCGCAAGGTATCCGCGGTCATCATCATCATCGATTGTCCGGCCGTCTGACGGGCTTTCTCGACCACTTCACCAATCCCCAAGCCTTGTTTTGCCGCTCTAGCGGCTTCGACTACTGCCCAGCCTTGCGCCATGGCGACGGCTAAGGTGTCAATGACATCCACGCGCAGCTTGGGCATTTTCTCTTTGAGCATCTCCACCGCCGCCAGACAGGATTGATAGGCGCCACTCCCTTTTGAGGTCATTGTAAGGGCGACAATGTTCAAACTGCGCTCTGCCAACCGCAAAATCGCATTGACGTAATCCCCCGGGCTGGGGTTCGATGTGGTCGGCAGGGTTTGAGCGGTCAACAGGTATTGAGCGAACTCGTCTGGTTTGACATCAACCATATCTCGCAGTGTCTCCATACCCCGCATCACATAATAAGGTACTAGTTCAATCTCCAATTCCTCAACTAAAGAAGAGGGGATACTGGCAGTTGTATCGGTGAGAATGCCCACAGTCATTTTTTTAAGTCTCCTTAACGTATATATTCTGTATGATAAAGCATGATGGAATTCTGCGCAAGTGTTTATTTCGAGTGTAACGAACAAAAACCGGCTGTCCCTTGGGGCAGCCGGGGCAAGGAAACGCAAATTTGGGGAGTTAGGAGTAGAAAATCGTTAAATTGCAAAATCT
>CAKZNJ010000590.1 GCA_937129505.1 uncultured Anaerolineae bacterium
GTGCTCACCTTTGTTGGCGAGCCGCAGGCGGTTGCTGAAGCGGCTTTCCGCGCCATTGCTAAAGCTGCCGAATTAATCGATCTCAATCTGCATCGCGGCGAACATCCCCGCATTGGAGCAACCGATGTGGTGCCCTTCGTGCCAATTCGGGGGGTGACCATGCAGGAATGTGTTGAACTTGCCCGCCAGCTCGGTAAGAGGGTGGGGGATGAGCTGGGTATTCCAGTGTATCTTTATGAAGAAGCTGCAACCCGCCCGGAGCGCAAGAATTTAGAGAATTTGCGCCGCGGTGAGTATGAAGGACTAAAGGTAGAGATCGAGACCAACCCCGATCGCCAGCCCGATTTCGGACCCGCCAAGCTCGGCCCGGCAGGCGCAACCGTGATTGGCGCTCGCCCATTCTTGATTGCCTACAACATTTATTTGACCAGCGATGATGTTGCCATCGCCAAGAAAATCGCCAAGGTCATCCGCCACTCTTCAGGAGGACTACGCTTCGTCAAGGCGTTGGGCTTATCGGTTGAAGGGCGGGCGCAAGTCTCGATGAATCTGACCGATTTTCGTCAAACGGCAATCCACACTGTGCAGGAGCTGGTGCGCCGTGAGGCTTACCGCTATGGGGTTGCCATCCATCACAGTGAGCTGGTAGGACTGATCCCTCAAGATGCGCTGGTGGATAGCGCAGTTTGGTACTTGCAGTTGGATCAATTTGAACCCGATCAGATAATAGAGCGGCGGCTAGACGCAGCCTTGGCTGAACAGGCGTCGGGCGAGGAGAGCAAGGACTTTCTCAATGAGCTGGCTGCCCCAACGCCGACGCCCGGCGGCGGGTCGGCTTCGGCTTACAGCGCTGCCGCATCGGCGGCTCTGGTCGCTATGGTAGCCCGGTTGACGATGGGGAAGAAAAAATATGCTGACGTAGAGGGGCGGATGGAAGAGATCGCGCAACAAGCACAATCCCTCTCTCAACGGATGAAAGCCGCTGTCCAACGGGATGCAGAGGCATTTGAAGCCGTCATAGCTGCCTTGCGATTGCCTAAGGAAACGGCAGAGGAACAGCAAGCACGCCAGGATGCCCTACGAGCCGCCGCCTTGCAAGCTGCCACAGTGCCTCTGGAAGTAGCTGAGGGGGCGGTAGAAGCCCTGCAACTGGCGTTGGAAGTCATCGCCAAAGGAAACATCAATGCCATCAGCGATGGGGGTTCAGCGGCGGCGCAAGCCCAAGCGGCTCTGCGCGGCGCTGCCCTGAATGTGCGCATTAACCTGCAGGGGTATCCCCATGACACGGCTGCGCAGCAGATGCTTCGTCAACTGGAGAATTTTGAAACCCAAGCGGATGCCTTGTGGAAACAAATCAAACAAGAACTCGAAGTGCGAGCCGGCTTAGAGGTGGTGTAAATCTGCTTTGGTTTGTGTTGGGGGTGATCCTAATGCTGATGGTTGGGGGGTGTGCCCTCACCCCCAACCCCTCTCCCATGGGGAGAGGGGGGGCAGCCCTCACCCCTGACCCCTCTCCCATGGGGAGAGGGGATGCTGCCCTCACCCCCAGCCCCTCTCCCATGGGGGGAGGGGAGAAGGAGGGGATGAAGGATTGTCAACAGCGCGTTTGTGTCTTCGAGATAGACTATCCCTTGCAGCGCCCGATCCGACCACCGGGGACGGATACCGTTGATCCCACCTACCGCTATGGCAGTACCCAAAACGGCCAGCGTGAAGTGCATCATGGGGTTGAATTCATCAATAAAGCCGGGGTGCCAATCTACGCCGCAGCGGATGGAACAGTGGAATTCGCTGGCGAAGACGAGACGGTTTCCCTGGCAACCAAAAAAGGTTTTTATGGCAAGGTCATCATCCTCAAACACAAATTGCCGGCGTTTTCGCTGCCCATCTACACTGTCTATGGC
This sequence comes from uncultured Anaerolineae bacterium, assembly GCA_937129505.1. Lineage (GTDB taxonomy): Bacteria > Chloroflexota > Anaerolineae > Anaerolineales > UBA4823 > NAK19. The sequence continues at coordinate 1,905 of CAKZNJ010000590.1, forward strand.
CATGTGCTCTCTATCTTTGTAGGAGAAGGGCAATCCCTCCATCAAGGGCAACCGATCGGGGAGGTTGGTTTGGGAGGGGTGGCAGCAGGAACCCACTTGCATTTCGAGGTGCGCTATGGACAGAACGACTATCAGGCTACCCGCAACCCCGAGTTATGGATGCCGCCAGCCATAAAAGACAGCGGAGTTTTAATCGGCCGTTTTCTCAGCCCAAACGGCACTTGCGTGGCGATGGAGAATATCGTCCTTGAACCGGTAGGGGCAATAGAAGCGCTTTCACAAAGGCGCTACCTTTCAACGTACGAAGACGCCTCGATGCGTTGCCTGCCGCCATGGGGGGAAAGCTTTGGGATCAACGATCTACCCCCTGGCCGCTATCGCCTAAGTTATATCTACACCAAGCCTGAAGTAGTAGAAATCGAAATTTTTGAGGGCAAGGTTACCTATTTGAACATTAACCTGCCTTGAGCAAAACCTTCTTCCGAAGCCTCTCTGAAGGTCACTAGCCCGGAGGGGGAGGAGAGCGGGAGAAGGAAAATAGACGCTTTATTTACTTAGGTGACGAAACTTATTTGTTACGGCGATGAAAGTCACAATCTGGCTATCGATATGCTAAATTCCTGACTTATATGGTATTAATTATCTAGATTAGTGTTGTAAAACTTTTCTTTTGTGAGGTTAGAAATGCTCTACCCAGAGATGCTCCCGCTATCAATCCAGCTTCGTGAAGGCACGCGTGAGATGCACCGCATGGCGGAAAATACCGCCTTCATGCGCCAATTCTTTGCTGCCCGTATGCCGATAACAACCTACCGCTTATTCCTTGTCCAACTTCATCGCATTTACTCTGCACTGGAGTCCCCAGCGGCGTTGATCCAATCGCATTCTGTATTGCGAAACATCTACGATCCCGCTCT
>CAKZNJ010000591.1 GCA_937129505.1 uncultured Anaerolineae bacterium
TCCTGATGAATTAACACATAATCGGGATGATATGGCGCTCCACGATAAACAATGATTGGCTGCGCGTAAATAAACCATTCGTTGGGAAAGTTTGACAAAAGCTCATAGACGAGCCTATCACCGTACTCATTCCCCGGTTCACCAATAAGATGCGGCATCGTCCCCTATTCTCCAGTAGGTGACCCGTGCAGGACTCGAACCTGCAACCAACTGATTAAGAGTCAGCTGCTCTACCGGGTTGAGCTAACGGGCCAAGGTAATAAAATTATACCGCGATGCCCCATTCTGTCAAACCTTTATTGACGATTTGTCAGTTCTTTGCTATCCTTAGGCAAAATGAGCGCTCAAAAGATAACTCCCACGTCCGTCAGGGGTATTCGAGTCGGCCATGCCCATGATGAAGAAGCGCTAACCGGTTGTACTGTCATTCTGTGTGACCAAGGCGCAGTGGGGGGAGTTGACCAAAGGGGGGGTGCACCGGGCACTCGCGAAACCGACGCGCTTCATCTAATCCATTTGGTTGAGGTAGTTCATGCCATCGTTCTCGCCGGCGGTTCGGCGTTTGGCTTAGACGCCGCCAGCGGAGTGGTGCGTTACTTAGAAGAAAAAGGCATAGGATTCGACACCGGTGTAGCAAAAGTGCCGATTGTCCCTGCCGCCATTCTCTTTGATCTTAATGTGGGCAATCCAAAAATCCGCCCCGATGCTCAAATGGGTTACCAAGCCTGCCTTAATGCCTCAAGCGATCACCCTGCTGAAGGCAACGTTGGCGCCGGCATAGGTGCCACGGTGGGGAAAATTTTAGGCATTGGTCAAGCTATGAAGGGCGGTATAGGCTGTGCGGGTGTCCATATTGGGGGCGGCGTCCTTGTCACGGCAATTGTCGCGGTCAACGCTTTTGGCGATATTATCGACCCCCAAAATGGGCAGATTATCGCTGGCGCCCGCAGCTTGCAGAAGGGGCCGTTGAAAATCGGCGCCACCCCAACGTTTGCCAACACCTTAGAGGTCATGAAGAGCCTTGTCGGCCGGACTGTTCTAGCCTTCGCTGCGCGAGGGCATACCGTCATTGGCTGTGTGGTAACCAACGCCCGTCTATCCAAGGAGCAAGTCACCAAAGTAGCCCAGATGGCTCAGGATGGTCTCGCCCGTGCGGTGCGGCCTGCCCACACCATGCTGGACGGTGATACAATTTTTGCTTTGGCAACAGGCGAAAAGAAAGCTGACGTCAATATTGTCGGCGCTTTTGCCGCCGAAGTATTTGCCCAAGCTATCGTTCAAGGCGTGCGGCGAGCGAAATCGGTTGCCGGTATACCCTCAGCTATTCCTTAATGGTAAGTTTTGGAGGTACTTACATGAGCGGTGAAACCATTCTTATTGTTGAAGATAACCAAGTTCTCCGAGAAGGATTGCGCGAAATTTTAGCTGTGGAAGGTTATCATGTCCTCTGTGCTTCAAACGGAAAAGAAGCACTCCAAGAAATGGCAACTTTCAACCCCGACCTGATTCTTTCGGATATAGCCATGCCGGAAATGGATGGCTTCGAATTTTTACGCGCCGTTCGCTCGCGGCCTGATTGGGTGACGATTCCCTTTTTGATTCTCACTGCGCGCGGCGAAAAGGATGATGTTCTGGTGGGGAAGAGCTTAGGCGCAGAAGATTATCTGGTAAAGCCGCTCACTCGACAAGAGTTACTTACCGCAGTTAACGCTCGTTTGAGCCGCGCCCAAGAAATCAAACTTGCCCAACTCCACAAAGCTTACGAAGACAGCTTGACCGCCCTCGCCAATGCCATTGATGTTCGGGATCCCTATACGCGCGGCCACGTTGAGCGAGTGACTGCCTATGCACAGGTTCTTGCCCAACAAATGGGATGCCGCGACGCTCTAATGGAGCAAATCCGCTTCGGCTCAATCCTGCATGACATCGGTAAAATCGTCATTCAAGACGAAGTTTTACTGAAAGCAAGCCCTCTGCGATCCGAAGAATGGGACAAAATGAGAGAGCACCCCATCACCGGCGCGGAGATGATTAAGGATATCTCCTATCTCGCGCCGGCGGCACCGATCATCCGTCATCATCATGAACGTTGGGATGGCATGGGCTACCCAGACGGTCTAAAAGGCGACGACATCCCTCTAGGGGCGCGCATTGTTGCCGTAGCCGACTCTTTCGATGCCATGACCATCGATCGGCCTTACCGTAACGGACGCACCTTAGAAGAAGCCTACCAGGAGATTCTCAAGTGTAGCGGCACTCACTTTGACCCCAAGGTGGTCAAAGCTTTCCAACGGGCTTGGGAACTGCATAAAATCCAGGAAATCTATTCGACAACCAAAACCAGCGTGCCTTCTTTGGATTCGACGTAATTTCCCCCCAGGGGGACATTGGGAATCGTCCAGCGATAGATCCACTTGGAGGCTGCCGGTGTCAAATTAATGCAACCATGGCTGCGCGGCCGCCCATAATCGTTGTGCCAATATGTACCGTGAATCGAAACACCCGTCCAAGAGATAAAGGACACCCACGGTACACCCGGTAAGTCAAACCCATTTCCTCGTTCCTCATCAGCAGCCATGTGACGTGACGGTTGCTTGCGCTCTACCCGAAATTCACCCAATGGCGTATCCCCTGCAAAGGTACCTGTCGAACAGCGCGCTGTAAAAATAACCCGCCCCTGTTCATAGGCATACAATTTTTGTTCGCTTAGTTTGACCACAACTTTTTTATCGCTCACAGCAGCGCGGATCGGCGTTACTTCATTTTCACTGACCGGTCGCAAGTGAGTCGCATCGATATAGTGATACCCCCCAAACAAATCGTCCACAATTTCATACCACGGATTGCCAAACGCATCGGTGGTTAAAGAAGTCACCCAGTGAGTGCTACCATAGTAATAACGGTAACTCCGCTTTAGACCATCTCCTTTGCGCGTCCATGCTTGGGTAAACGGCACACAAATCTCGCCCAAAAAGCCACCGTTAGGGATTGTGGTGACAGGAGTAGCCGGTTCGTTGCGCACAAATTGGACAGGTGATGAGTGAACCCAACCTTGCTCTGTGCGCAACCACAACGGATTGTGGTGAGGTTCAGGGTCGCCAATTTTACTTTCATAGATATTGACAACCGTATCTGTTACATAATAGCCCAGCTCAACCCCGCTCAAACTCGGACGATCGTAATAGCGCAGCGAACTCACGGTTCGCCCCAGCAAGATCGGTTTTTCTTGTAAAGTGGAAAGCGGTTGAAATCGCTTTTGGCTCGTAAAAGCAAGCGAAAACAGGCTAGCGATACTCAGTTTTAGAAATTCACGTCGGTTCATCTCGTTGTACCTGTAATTTTAGAATAAGCTCTGCCGAGATTATACCAACTTTTTCACCATCCTCTGAATCAGCCACCCCTTGTGTGTCTCTCTACCCCTCCAAGCCCTCATAATACAACATTTCTGCCCATTCATCCTCGCTCATCGTGCAACCATCCGTCTGCTCCTTAAGTTGTACTTCGGGTTCAACCATTGTACCTCCATTATTTTGCAATCGATGACAACTGATCAGTCCCTTTTACTCAACGCCGCTTCTGCGCCGTATATAGGAAAAAAGAATAGACAAAAATAGAACTTATGTTCTATTTTACAGATATTGTCCATAGAACGAGGTTAATTTTCGGTGAAAAGAATTTATAATACTTCTAACCCATGGCGATGCGAATTCCCTCTAAACGCAACCCTCCGAATATCAAACGTCTAGCTTTCCTCTTTTTTTTCATCGTTTTAATCCTTTATTGGGACTTATTTCTCGGCATACCCAGAGGGCTCTTGCTAGTCGTTCGACCTCCTGCGGGGGAAACCTCAATCGCAGCAGAGATTCTGCGCCTTTGGGGCAGCTTTGCCTTATTTGCTCTCCTGTTCTTCTTCACCTTCTCGCTCTTTCTCTTCCTGATCGCTCACTTTATCCTCCCCAACTTGTCCTTGGAACAACACCTGGAGTTATGGAAGCGGCTTTGGCGATACCTGATCGGCAGACACGGCGCGGCAATATTCTTGCGCAATGGCAAAGTGGTCGGCGAATTTGGCGAGAAAAGCAGAAAAGGTGTGGGGTTACTGCTGATCGACCGACAAAGTGCCGCCGTAATCGAGGAATTCAGCCGCAAGAAAACCACACAAGTCAAAGTATTCGCCCCAGGGATCGTCTTTCTAAATCAAAGACAGAAAATTCGTGGCGGTGTTGATTTGCAGCCGCAACGGCGCTCCATAGCCGAGCTTCACGCCTATACGAAAGATGGAATTGAAATCATCACCAATCTCTCGACTACTTTCACCCTTGGTCAACCGCCCGAAATCCTCCTCGTTACCTACCAACCGCTAGAGCCTCACCACCCTGACGCCAATTGCTTAAGGGTTATCCAATTCTCGCAACCCCCTTTGTCTTACAAAATCACAAACTCCTTCAAAAGGACGGTTTCTTCTCTCTCCAACGAACTCGATCCCGTTGATCGAGAAGAAATTCACCGTTTTGTCCAAAACTTCCACCTTGAGCAACCAGAACGTACCAACATAGAAGAAAGCTCCCCAAGCCAATACTTTGTGGACAGTCAACGCATTATGGCAGCGTTCTATGCTATTCCCTCTTCCTCCCCCTTACAAACAGCCTTAGACTGGACAGAGTTGCCTCTGCAGATCGCCATCGATCTCTTTCGCGAGTTCATCGCTGCGATCCCTTATGAGTCGATTTATGCACCTCATCGCCCAATCGCCCAGACTTTGGTTGAATTGAAATCTCAATTTTCGAAACGGTTGCGCAACCAAGGTGTGCTTGCTTTCCAATTCGTTCAGCGTAAGGACAACCTTCCTATTCGTGTTGGCGACGAATGGGATGTCAGCAAATTAATCTTTTTCCCTCCGCAAAAGCTGAGCTCCCCAAAATTCTTGCGCTCGAAAGGGATAAAAATTCTTAACGCTACTTTCGGCGAACTGCAGCCCGCTGACGAAATGATCGAAAGACGCCTATTCGAGCAATGGCTACTTGGGTATCAGCAGGGGACTGCCCAGCCACTCAATAATCAAGGTGCAACCTCACCAATGACGGTAAGCTTCATTTCCCAAATTCGGGAAGAAATGGCAAATAAACTGACAGTAGAGACGGCACCTTCACGATCCGAGACACAATTAGCACTCTTTTTCGAGAGATTAGAAAACGAGATTGCCGACCCTTCAACTAGGAAATGGCTGCCAGAAGAAACCATCCATCGCCTTCGTCAGCTTCGTCGACGATTTATGGGCTCAGAACCGCCATCGGCGTCTCTCACTTAGACACCATGAAATCAAAAAAATCATCTTCCTTGTCTATCCGTTTGTTTTTTCTCAATCTTTTTGGCGGCTACCATGGATGGGGATTAGTTCGATTGGTTTTGCTCTCCATCTTTGGAGTGGGGGTGAGCATGGTGTGGGGAGCAGTGTTAGAGAGACAAGCGTTATTTGCAATCGCCGAAAACCTAAAGAACACCAACCCATTCTTAAGTTGGGTACCCTCGCCGCTATTCGTCCTTTTGCTCACCCCCTTCCACTGGAGATCTTTGCGCTTCTTCTTCTTGCCGGCGATTGCCTTTATCTTGGCTCTGATCTTGGGGGCGCGTTATCTTCAAGACATTTACAATTTGCCCAACCTCAAGCTATCTTTCAATTATGTGGTCGCTTGTTTGTTCGGCTTCGGATACCCGACATTGCGAATCGGACTCCCAGAGGAGAGCGCCATCTCTAAGGATGCTTCTTACCTGCCCGAAATCGGTGGGCCTGGTTATTTGGATATCCAAGCCGCTTTCGCTGTCATGGTCAGCCGCCCACAAGCCGCCTCCAATATTTACGCCGAAGGGCAGCATTTCCTCACCCGAGGCGAAAAAGTCGAAGAGGTTGCCGATTTAAACGACCAACAAGATACCATCGAAAAAATGAGCGCTTTTTCTCATGAAGGGGTGGCGATCCAGATAACCGACATCCATTTTGGCTACCGCCTAAAACATTCGCCGCCAATTGAAATCTCCCTAGCAAGCACCAAGGAGCTAAAACCTTACAGCTTTTCCTTACAAGCCTTGCGCAATCTCATGCAAAGCCGCGTTGTGACCGAGCAGGGGCTTACCGACTGGCGAACAATGGTTAAGGGCATGATACGCTCAACGATCAGTGACTTTATCTATCAGCATACTGTCGTTGAGCTATTAAAGCCCCCTGCAGATTACAATCCCTATGCTGATCTCAAGAAAATTTTTCAATCGAAAGCCATTCGAGAGCGATTGCGCAAAATGGGAAGCGAACTTCTGTGGATTAACGTTGGCTTATTCGATTTGGATAAGGAAGAATACAAACAGGAGCTACTCAAGACTTGGCAACCTCAGGGACATCACCTGCCGACATCTCTGTCATCCGAAATCAATAGCGAGGAGGCGGTTGGACGCGCCAAAGCCGAATTCATTTCGGAGCTCCTAAACGTCTTGGAGCAAGACCCCTCACAATTAGACACCACTGAACGAATCCGATCCTTCCTCACTTCTGTCACGTCACGCTCAAATAGAACCTCAGCAGGGTCATCAAACTAGGTGCCTTTTTGCGCGGCATTGTCATAAGAGCAGCCAAGCTTTTCCTTTTGTCTTTATTCCACTAACGGCAGCGAGAAACCGAATAACGACCCTTCCCCCTCTTTTGACTGTACCCAGACCCTGCCACCACTTGCCTCGACAATCCGTTTAACGATAGATAAACCCAGCCCTGTCCCCTGACGAGAGCATTTTTTGGCATTCGAAGCACGAAAGAATTCCTGGAAAAGGTGCTCCTGATCCGCAGCAGGGATGCCAATCCCGCTATCTCTCACCTCCCCGATCAACACGCCATTCTCACTTCTCAAAGAGACTTCCACAAATCCTTTTTCGGTATATTTGATAGCATTGCCAATCAGATTCGTCCATACACTCATCAAGTGGTCGCGATTGCCAAGCACAATCTTCCGAGATGGCTCGATCTTTACGCGAAAATCGAGCCCTTTTTCCATTGCTTGCGGTTGTACCTTTTCAATCGCTCCTTGTAGGATTTCTTCCATATCCAGAGGCTCTTGTTTTCTCTCTT
>CAKZNJ010000592.1 GCA_937129505.1 uncultured Anaerolineae bacterium
CGGCAGTGTTCCCACCTCAACTCTCGGTCGATGCTTTACTCGAAATTGCTTCTCCCACATTATGGACGGTTGATCTCTCTCCCCATACCCAATTGGCACGGCTAGCACAAGAACAAGGGCAGCGCTACCTCATCGCATTACCTCTAGGCGAAGCCAACGCGCGGGTAGGGCTCGTTGTGCTGTGTGGGCAAGAGCAATCTATTAGACCATTCCGCCTTGAACATTGGAGGATCATCAGCCAGTTTTTATCCACTCTGATTCAGCTTTCTTACCAAACACGCCACCTCGAAAAAGAATTATCTATCCAGTCGCGAGAGAACAGCATCCATCGGCGGCTTTTAAACGCCATTCAAGAAGGAGTCATCCTTTTGAATCAGGAGCAGTGCGTTTTATTCATGAATGGCGCTGCAGAAACAATCCTTGGCTACACTTTTGCGGAAGCTACCAACCAAAGCGTTCAAAACTTTCTCATCAGTGAACGGGATCTTTCTCCCGCAATCCAGAACACGCTTCAAGGGACATCCCGAAATCAAATCCGCTCCGTTCGTCTCTACCGCCGCTCGGGTCAATCCTTCCTCGCCGACATTCAGCTCATCCCTTTGCGAATAGACCAAAAAGTCAATGGAATCGCCATTCTCATTCAAGATCGTACTGAACAAGAAAGCCTTTTGAAACAATCCCTGCGAATGGAACAACGGGCAGTGTTAGGTGAATTCACAGCCCTATTTGCCCATGAAGCGCGCAATCCCATTAATAACATCACCGCCAACCTGCAATGGATGGCAATGAACCTCGCCGAGGATGATCCCAACCAAGCAATCATTCAACGCATTCAGCAGAATTGTGAACGATTAAACGATTTGATGGATACTATCTTGACCTACAATCGCATCTCCGAGATGGAGATGGAAATTCTTGATATCAAATCCTTAATGAAAAAGGTCCTTGATCGTCAATCCATTCATCTACAACAGGCAAACATTCAAGTAAATTACGAAGCTTCGGAAAAAATCCCCTCCATCAAAGGCAATCGTCGTGCCCTCGAACGCGTTTTTGCAAACCTGATTGACAACGCCTACCAAGTGATGAAAGAAAATGGGGGAAACCTCTCGGTAAAAATCCGCCTTTCACCCAAAAGTGAAGACTCTCAAGAATGGTTAGAAATCAGCATTGCCGACAGCGGACCTGGAATCGCAGAAGAATATAAAGAGAAGTTATTCAAAGAAAGCTTCACAACCAAATCCAACGGGACCGGAATCGGATTAATCATCTGTCACAAGATCATCCAAGCTCATAAGGGTACGATTGACTATGAGAGTATCCCAGGCGGCACAGTGTTCCTAGTGCGTTTACCCCTGATGACAGCCTCAGAACCTTCTCTACCAGTACAGGAGTAAAGATGGCATATACAGTAATCATGGTTGAAGACGAAGAAGACTTTATCAATCCAGTCTTGCCGTATATCCAATCCCGCGGTTACGAAGTGAAGGTGGCTCAAACCCTACAGGAAGCGCGCAAGTATTTGAACCAAGGGATTGGCGACATTATCTTGTTAGACATCAGCCTCCCTGATGGAAATGGCTTAGAATTGCTCCATGAGACAAGTTATCTTGCGATCCGTCCTTCCGTAGTGGTTGTGACGGGCAACGGGGATATTGAAACCGCAGTAGAAGTGATGAAACTGGGAGCTACTGACTTTTTACAGAAACCGGTCGTCTTCAGTCAGTTAGAGAAGAGTTTGCAAAGAGCAGCGGAGAACGTTTCCCTGCGACGGGAACTCAACCTTTACCGACAAGCGCAGCTCCAAAACATCGATTTCATTATTGGAAAATCCCCCCTGATGCGCCGCCTGTACGAGCAAGCCCAACGGGCTGCTATGGCTTCTGTTTCGGTCTTAATCACCGGTGAAACCGGGACCGGAAAGTCCCTGCTGGCAAAAGCGATTCACAAGATGGGACCGCGAGCAAACAAGCCATTTATGGCGATTGATTGTGGAGCTGTGCCGACAACCGTATTTGAGTCGGAGTTATTTGGTCATGAAGTAGGCGCCTTTACCAGCGCCGAAAAGCGCAAACTTGGCCTGATGGAAACCGCCGATGGCGGAGTGGTCTTTTTGGATGAAATTTCTTCAATGGCAGTCGAAACTCAAGCCAAGCTGTTGCGCGTATTGGACGACCATTCTTTTCGACGCCTCGGTAGCACGGTTGAAATCAAAGTGGATATCCAAATTATCGCTGCCTCCAATCGAGATCTAAAGAAAATGATCGAAGAAGGATGCTTTCGGTCAGACTTATATTATCGTCTAAAAGTCGTCGACCTCGAAATTCCCCCCTTACGCGAGCACAAAGAGGATATTCCCGAGCTTGTAGGGTTCTTCCTGCGCAAGAATAATCCCCATCGTGGTACCAACATCCGTGATGTAACTCCGCGAGCAATGGAAGCCTTAATGGCATATGACTGGCCGGGCAACATTCGCGAGCTAAATAACGCCATCGAACGCGCCATGATCTTCTGCGACGAAGAAGCAATTGATCTCCAACATTTGCCTTTTGACCTTCAGGATCGCGTTCAGGGAAAAATTTCCTAACCCCCGCTTCGCTCACTCGGTTGGTGACCAGATTAAGTAATCATCCCGGGCGCAGACTTCCTTACCGCTTTGGGTGGTGATACAGATGCGATAATCTACCAACGTGCCATTGGCAGCTTGTAGAGGGGGGACAACCACGGACGACTTTCCTTGGTTATTGGAAGGCGGCATCTCTAAATGAATCACTTCACCAGTCGGGAAGGAGAGCAGTAACCAAGGCTTAACATTTACCGCTGGCTGATCCCCGAATCGAATAATCACCCCGATCTCTTGCGCCGTATGTTGATCGACAAACGGACGCCCTTCGAGTATTTCTAGTGTGATCTCTCGCTCGGGAGAAGGTTGATCATTTTGGTTGGGCACCACGATTGGCAGGGAAGGGGTATCTGCTTGCAAAGATGATGGTCCTCCTTCTCCAAATTCAGAAGCATAAAAGAGAGAAGCAAATTCAAAGCCCAACGGACTAGGACGGACGCGATAGGGACCTTCTATTTGGCGATCTTCGATAAGGCAGACATTCTCGAAACATTGGCGAATGTTTCCATCTTCCCAGATCACCGGTTCGCTGATCGGTAAACCAAATTGTTCCAGTCCTCCATGAGAATCGATGTAGCTCATAAAGGAGCGCAGGATATGATGTCCTTTATCCCCTTCTAACGAAAGGAATACTTTCTCCTCATTCTCCTGATTTGCGACCATCCCTTGCGGCAAAATGCCCAGTTTTTGCGGCAGAGGGAGCAGTTTGACCTCACCGCCTGCATTTGGGCGGATTTGCGTGGCGACATTTTCAAACAGGACAATCTCGCTTCCATCGGGCTCTTTGATTGCTGCTGACAAGGCAAAACCGGTTAAATCAACGCCCAACTTTTCAACTAGGTGGACTACACGTCGGTCAATGGGTTTCGATAGATTCACTTCAGCTTGGGGTGGCACAGGGTAAAAGCAAGCCTTACCACACTTCCAAGCGCCATAAGCCAATAACTTCACCTTCCCTGGCGAATCATCCTCTGCACGATAGATACCAATCCCTTCGAAGAATTGCTCATATCGCCTTTGGCGCGGATTGTAACGCAGACCACTCAGGGGCAATCCAATTCGTCCTCCGCCACCTAGCTTTTCATATAGGGGGACAAACTCACCATAAATAATGACATTATTGACTGAATACTCGCTCCCCTCTGTGGGAGAGACTGAACGATAGGGGGGTAAGTTAAAATCCAAACCAATCGGAGCAAAGCGCACTGCATCTTCCCGCTCAGAACCGCGCTCACAATACAGAAGAGCGCTTACCGTGTATTGATAAACATAATCCCCCTCTTCCAACCGCGGGGAGATCACGGGACCGAGATATTCCTCCCCTCCGACTTTGTAATAATAGGCTTCTATTTCAGGGCTAATTGGGAAGGGCTTCAGCGGAGAAGTTTCTGTGCTTTCTGGTGATAGCCCACAAGCGGGCACCAGCCCGCTGAGAATGCAAAAACAAATCGAGAGCGTCAACGACCTTTTCAGGAAATTCCCGTCCACAAGGCTAATTTCATCCCATTCGCATTATCGAGAGACATAGGGCAGGAATACTTGATAAACTTTGGCTAACCAATTGAAGATAGCCGGCAAGTATTGGACATGCGGACGAGCGAGCTCTTCAGCTTTCCAGATGATAAAACTGTCACGAATACAAAATTTCTCTTCTCGAATATCCTGAACACAAACGCGGTAAGGGATTAAAGTGCCGTTTTCAGCATTGATGGGCGATATTCCCAATTGCGTTTTTCCATCTTGGTCAGTCGGCGGCATGTTGACCCTCTCTTCTTTGCCATTGGGGTAAGTGATGATCAATTCTGGGGCAACACCGCTCAACGGTTGATCGCCGGCGTACACACTGACACCAATTTCTTGTTGGCGGTCAGGGGGGACAATCGGCTGACTTTCCCAAGAACGCAAGGTTATTTGTTCTAATTCAAAACCCTCTCTCGGCTCTCCGAGTTCTTTAGCCTTCATCCGCCGATATGTTTCACCTAACTTGGATAGCCTAACCACTTGATCGCCAAAAAGGTCAATTTGATCTTCAACGCAGAGTTTAACGAAGCACTGACGTTGGCGTCCCTCGGTCAGGTTATGGACTTGTGTTTGAGGATACCCAGAAATCTCCAAGCCGCCATGAGCTTGAAGATACTCCCAAAATCGCATTGGCACAAGAAAACCTTTTTCATTTTCCACGCTTACCCACACGAAATCGGCTAGGTCCTGTTTGGTTTGCAAAATGTCTGGCGGGATGCCTACCAGTTGAGGTAAGGGGCGTAAGTCCACCTGCTCAGGATGTTCTGGATTAAACGTTAACACGACATTCTCAAAGATCTGCTCAATCAAACCATCAGGAGCTAAATAAGGTTCCGAAAGGGCAAAGCCACTGAACTTAATTCCATAGCGGTAGATAAAAGCCATCATTGGCGCGGCTTTGGTGCTGGGCAGGTCAATGCGGCTGTTCTCGGGGATAGGAAAGGAACAGCTTTCCCGGCACTTCCATGCGCCATAGGATAGCAAATAGACCGTTTGAGTAACATCGCCCTCTATGATAAAAAAGCCTGCTCGCTCAAAATATTGTTCATACCTTCTTTGGTTCTCGTTGTAACGCACTTCACTAAGAGGAGGCCCAATGATTTCTGCTCCTCCCATCTCTTCATAGGTTCTTTGAAATAAAGGGTAAATTTTCAAGTCGTTTCCGATTTGCTGTGAGTTTGTGGACTCAGTTGGTTTAGGGAGGGATGAAAAGCCAAATTCATACCCTAAAGGTGTCAGTTGCACTTTTTTGCTCTTCGTGTCATATTCCAATAATACGGCGGTTGTGTACTGATAGCGCTTGTCCCCTTTCTCAATGACGGGTGAGATGGCAGGTCCTAGGCGAGCCAATCCCCCCAGTTGCTCATAGAACGCTTCAAACCTTTTGTCAAGTGGGTAAGTTCCGTTTTGCTGGAAACGATTTTCGACTTTACGCGCACAGGAGGTAAACAAGAGAAGGAGGAAAAGGGAAATATAACGGAGAATGTGTTGTTTGTCTGCTCTCATTCACTTCGCCTAGTCTCTGTCAGACTCGCGCCCCAGTACAATTTTTATTATAACATAACCTGTACATCTAGCACTCAATAATTAAGCTACGCCATATATAGGGGGAGGGATGGTACAGTTCTTGCATAACTACCACTGACTAGACTGAATTCAAACTATCTCTCTCATTATAAGTAATTCACTTATGAATTCACAGACAAAACTTGGTATTTTTTACTTTTCGAACGACCAACATTATCACAGCAAAGAAAGAGAGCGGTGGCTTCCCGAATTGCTCGCCTTAGGGATAAGCTGGCTCGTTCTAACCAACGAAAAGCTGATTGCTATTCCAGAACCCTTTATCGAGGCGCTCATAGAGAATGGGATCACTCCCGTTATCCGCCTGGGAAATATTGCAATCTCGCCAAAGCCATCTCCCGAGTTTGAGCTCTTGGTCAGAACCTACTCGCAGTGGGGAGTTCAATATCTCCAGCTTTTCGATCGCCCCAACCTGAGCTCTTTTTGGGGTTCAAAATCTTGGGTAAACGCTCAACTTGTCGAACGCTTCATCGATCTATTCCTGCCTTATGCCGAGATTCTCATTAAATACCGAATTCAGCCAATTTTTCCATGCTTGGAAGTGGCAAAGGGGTTTTGGGACACCTCTTTTCTTCGCCTAGCATTGCAAAGCATTGTTCGGCGTAGGCACCAGTGGTTACTCGAAAAATTGATCTTATCCGCCTATGTCGATCTCTACGACCTATCCCGACCGTTAAGCTGGGGAGCTGGTGGTCAGGAACGATGGCCCAATGCCAAGCCCTACCAATTTTCCCCAAACACGGAAGATCAACGCGGTTTGTATATCGCGGATTGGTATGAGACAATTGCCAAAGCTGCGGTAGACAAACCTCTACCCATCATTCTATTCGACGATCCAATCAAACAACCTGTGCGTGTTCCCGAACCTGAGGTAACCCAGCGCACACTTCAGGTTATTCAACGCCTGCTGGATGTTCCTGCTGACGAAACTCATGCCATTGAAGGTAGCCTATCCGAACCTCTTGCGGCGGAAATTCTATGCTTGAATTTCTGTCCTTTGGTGATCGAAGGCAGAGAAAGTGACCCCAGAGCGTGGTATTCACCCAATGGTCAACCCAAAGCTGTTGCTGACCTGATCAGATCCTACTGCAACCAAAAAGGGCTCAACCGCACTCCTAATCATTCTCTCAGCCATGCCCTCCTATTACCGCAACTGGAAGCAAGTCACCTGCATCGTGAACTGGAAAAACTCAAGCCATTCATCATGCACTATCAACCCACGATAGTATTCTCCCTCTCAGAAGCCCTCAAGGCGAAACATGTGTGGCTCCCTGAAGGGTTGGTCAAACTAGCGGAGCCAGAGCTGGCGGAATTAGAAAACCATGGCTGCGTCATTCATCCCCTAAACCCCACTGGCATGAGTATTGCATCCGATT
>CAKZNJ010000593.1 GCA_937129505.1 uncultured Anaerolineae bacterium
AGCCGATGGGTTCTTGCTGAAACCTTTCATGCCCGATGAACTTTTAGAAAAAGTCCATCATATTTTAGGAAGTGAATAAGACCCGTGGTTAAGAAACGTCCACGCGCCACCATGCAGTGGCGCACAATCGATTTACATCTGCACACTCCTGCATCCAGTGATTATCAGCAGATGGAAATCACCTTCTTGGATATCCTTCAGCGCGCTGAAGGGCGTGGGTTGGATATCATTGCCATAACCGATCACAACACCGTGGCAGGTTACCGCAAACTTGAAGAGGAAATCCAGCAATTGGAGCTGCTGGAGAGGCTAAACCGCCTGATGCCGGAGGAGTATGAGCGTCTGAAAGAATATCGTCGGCTCAGAGAAAAAATCCTTATTTTGCCCGGTTTTGAATTTACCGCTACCTTTGGATTTCACATTTTAGCTATTTTCTCCCCCGAAAAATCAAGCCGCGAGATCGAACACTTGCTCCTTGACTTGCGCATCCCCCCTGATCAATTGGATGCTGGATCGCCAACTGTCGGAGCGACAACCGACGTGTTAACAGCATATCGCATGATCCATCAAACAGGAGGGATCGTGATCGCCGCCCATGCCAATTCGAGCAATGGTGTAGCGATGCGCGGCTTTCCGCTCGGCGGGCAAACCAAGATCGCTTATACGCAGGATGAGCACCTTCACGCGTTGGAGGTGACCGACTTGGATAATAAGAGCCGCAATTCCACCGCTGCCTTTTTCAATGGCAGTAAGCCGGAATATCCTCGGCGAATGCATTGTATTCAGGGCTCCGATGCCCATCGCTTGACCATAGACCCGCAGAAAAAGAAACATCTGGGTGTTGGTGATCGGCCAACCGAAGTTCTTCTGCCAGAAACCAGCTTTGAAGCGCTCAAGGAATTGTTCGAGAGCAAGGATTTCACTCGCACTCGCCCACATCGCGTGACAGAAGAACCCGCCTATGACCTGATCCGCAGCCTACAGGAAGAGGGCCCGAATATCATCCAAGACTTTTACGAGACTTTTGAAACACGCGGTGGCAAATTGAACAGCATCCTTGCTGACGTATGTGCTTTTGCAAATACCAACGGTGGTACCCTCTACATCGGGGTAAGTCGCGATCCCCGTAAACCGATTGTCGGGGTCATCGATAGCGAAGGGGTCATGCAGATCATCGAGCGGGAAATCGGCAAACGCATCGATCCTCCGCTTCAATTTACTGTTGATACCATCGAGAGTGGCAATAAAAAGATTGTGCGGGTTTTTGTGCCGCGTGGCGATGAACCGCCGTATGCGCTGGATGAAAACAAGATTTTCGTACGCTTTGAGGGGGAGACAGGTCTAGCTGTGCGGGATGAGATCGTCAATCTGGTCAGGCGTGGTTTGCAACCTTTGCAATTCTCCGTTCAAACTGCAACTGGACTTCCAGAGCAGAATGACACCGCGCTGGAGAGTCAAGGTCCCCTCGGCGAAGAGGAAGCGCCACCCCGAACAGGCGTGGAGATTGTTTCGATGAGTGAAAGGGGAGGACAGCGAATCTATACGATGCGCGATTTGAGAAATGGCAATGTGGTTCATAACGTAACATCCAAATCCGCCCGTCGCTTATGGCAGTATGCAATCGAAAGATACTCAAAATTGCCCAGCGACCCAACTCAAATTCACTGGTTGGGGAATTTGGGCTTACTGACCAAGCGGGGAATGAGAGGACAATTCCGCTACGACCTTGTCTCACGATCTGCCGATGGCTATCGTTGGTTCTTCGGCGTTACCGAGGATGGCATTCACGGCAAATGGCGCAAATTGGTGGGACAAGAAGATGAGTGAAGCGCCATTCTCGATCCGCACCTTTAAATTTCCCGGCGACTATGAAAAGGTCATCGATCTGTGGCAGAATGCAGGGAAAGGCGTCCATTTGGGAAAATCGGACACTTATCAAGAAATCGCAAAGAAATTTCTGCGCGACCCCGATCTGTTCCTTGTTGCTGAGAAGGATGGGTGCATTATCGGCGCAGTCATGGGGGGATTTGATGGCAGGCGGGGGCTGGTTTATCATCTGGCTGTTCATCCCTCAGAGCGGAGACGTGGGGTCGCCTCTGCCCTGATGAGAGAATTGGAGAGCCGTTTCAAATTGATCGGGTGTCTACGAGCCTATTTGTTAGTTACCCCAGACAATATAACCGCTCAGCAATTTTATGAAGAGCAGGGTTGGCGACGCATGGAGATTTTGACTTATGGCAAAGACCTTGAGTGAAATTCGTTTCGGTGTTCTCACCGTTTCCGATCGTTCTGCGCGCGGCGAGAGAGAGGATCAGAGTGGCCCTGCCCTCAGAGAAGCCGTGGAAGAAAAGGGTGGTAAAGTTGTCGTCCATGCTATCGTCGCAGATGAAAGGCAAGAGATCGAAGAGATATTACGCCAATGGTGTGATGGAGAGAACGTTGATGTTGTGGTAACAACTGGAGGGACAGGTTGCGCGCCGCGAGATGTCACCCCTGAGGCAACCTTGGCTGTGATAGAACGCAACGTGCCCGGGATAGCGGAAGCTATTCGCGCCGAAAGTTTGAAGGTAACCCCACATGCCATGCTCTCGCGAGGAGTGGCGGGAATACGGAAGCGTACGTTGATCGTCAATTTGCCAGGTAGTCCAAGAGGAGCGATAGAGAGTTTAGCAACTATCCTAAAGGTGATCCCTCACGCCGTCCAACTCTTGCGAGAAGATGAGGCTGCGGAACGGGGGCATACAGTCCAAATTTAAGATAAAATCGAACTTGAAAGGTAACTGGTAGGTTTACATGGAAGAGTTTCGTTCTGAGATTGTGCCAGATATTCCTCCGGAGGAGGAACAGGATCGAGCGGGCAAGCTAAAGCGCAGTCTGCTAGACATTCTTGAGACGATCCTCTTATCTCTGGTGCTGTATTTTGGCATCAACGCCGTATCGGCGCGGATTCGGGTGGAATCGATCAGTATGCTGCCTACCCTTGAGGCAGGCAATTACGTTATTGTGAATAAACTTGCCTACAAATTTGGCAAACCTTCCCGGGGTGATATTATTATCTTTCGCTATCCCCCCGATCCGCAACGTGAACCCTATATCAAACGGGTGATCGGGTTACCGGGCGATGTCGTTCGGGTGAGTGGGGGAGTGGTGTATGTCAATGACCAACCGCTCGCCGAACCCTACATCAGTGCTCCTCCAGATTATAACGGTGAGTGGACTGTGCCGGACGGTTCACTATTTGTCCTGGGGGATAACCGTAACCGATCGTCTGATTCCCATAGTTGGGGGATGGTACCTCTCGAAAATATCATCGGTAAAGCCTGGATTGTATATTGGCCACCGCAAGCTTGGAAGGTGTTAGATTATCACACCGCCGTAGCGGCAGGCGATTAGACTGCGGCGCGCTTCCAGCTTCTAACAAACCGCAATATCAGCTTTTCAAGAGCTGGCGAGCAATAACCAAGCGTTGGATTTCACTCGTGCCTTCTCCGATCGTCATTAAACGGGCATCGCGATAGATTCGTTCAACGGGATATTCACGGCTATAGCCATAGCCGCCGTGAATCTGAATTGCATTGCGGCTCACCCGTTCAGCCATCTCACTGGCGAAGAGTTTTGCCATTGCCGCTTCTTTGGTGTAGCGCTTTCCTTGGTCTTTGAGCCAAGCGGCGTAATACACCATCAGACGGGCAGCGTGTATTTCGGTGGCGGCATCAGCTAACATCCACTGGATGGCTTCGTGTTCGGCAATTGGTAAACCGAAGGCTTTGCGTTCTTTGGCATACTTTAGCCCCTCTTCCAACGCTGCCTGAGCCAAGCCGACCGAGAGGGCGGCGATACCGATTCGACCACCATCTAAAACCTGCAGGGTCTGACGTAAACCATCACCCATTTTTCCAAGCAGATGGTCTTGCGGAACATTTACGTGATTGAAAGAAATCGCGTGAGTGGGAGAGCCCTTCAACCCCATCTTTTTTTCTGGCGGGTCGATCTGTACTCCGCTTTGCTCTCTTGGTATTAGGATCAGGCTGAATGAATCGGACGTTGGCTCGGAATGATGGCGTACGAGGGTGATGATATACTCCGCAATCCCGGCGTTGGTGCACCACATCTTGGCGCCGTTGATGACCCAACCATCACCTGCGCGAGAGGCATGACAGTTAATGCCGCGCAGATCCGAGCCGGCGCAAGGTTCTGTTAAAGCTAGGGCAGCTAAACCGGCGAAACTGCCGTCTGGGCGGCGACCGCTGGCGACAATGGGGAGATATTTCGCTTTCAACGCCTCACTGCCGAAGAGAGCCAAAGGCGCGCAGCCCAATCCGTTGTGAGCGGCGATAGAGAGCGCAGTACTGCCGCAACCCCAACCTAACTCCTCAATGGCAATTGCAGCGCTCACAGCGTCAACCCCTGCTCCCCCATACTCCTCAGGGACATTTAAGCCGAGCAGTCCCAGCGATGCCATTTTATGGATGGCGCTCCAATTGACTTGACTATTTTCGTCGACCTCTTTGGCTTTGGGTTTGATTTCTTGCGCGACAAAGTCGTGAACTGTCTCTTTCCACATCCGCTGTTCAGGGGTCAGTTCAAAGTTCATCTTTCCCTCCGTTTCAAATGAAACAAATCACAAAAATTTATGGTTTATTTCTAGGCGATACTCGACGCCAAATTTGTCCAGTTTGCATTCTCCCTTCCGTCCTCAAATTCGGCTCATTTTGTAATTCGAGATCGGTGACCATAAATCGGACGGTTGAACGAAAGCTAGGGCGTAACGATGACGGTACAGTATAAAGATGCTCTCCAAAGCGTTAAGAAACGATCTTCTGCCATCCAATCAATCTCTGGTTGAGGGGTTTGGGTGTTGGCAAAGCCAAAACCGTAATCGGGTTGATAGGCAACCAAAGTTACCACATGTGCCCAGAGAGGCCGCCAAGAGAGTAATATGGGCAAGTACAGAATGTTAGTTGAAAGATAACGCAATACCTGATCCGGTCGGACAAACAGTTGCCATCTAGCCGGTAAGCCGTACTGACGCAAAACATCAACGATGCCCCAAGGGAAGGTTGCCCAATTGGGGATGCGTCGGATAACCAAAACTGCCCCTCGCCAGACTGGTTTGTTTATTTGGTCGGCGAGCTCTAAAGGGTTAATGGCGATATGGCGTAGGGCATGAATCAGCGTAGCGGCGGTAAAAGGGGCGCAATCATTGCGGCTGCCTTGATAGAGGAGGTGATCGAGAATTTGCCCTGCAAACGGTGAGAGGATTTCGGCTGAGTTAGCCGATTCTGCTCTGACAATCATTAATTGTATTTTATTCGATAATCATGTTGTTAACCCTTAATCCTGCAAATTAGGAAGTTCGATTGAACCTTGCATTTTTCCCCGGAGGAGATGATCAGAATTTGCGGGATAGCTGTAGATAAGTGAAGCGGTGTGTTGGATGGTTTTGGTGTTTTGGTAGCAGTTGATACATCATAAATTTGGGTGCTGGTATTCGATAAACTATTTTCTGAAATGATCGATGGTGTCAGAACCGTCAACTGCGCTGATGGATTTTCGTTGGGTGATCTGTAAAAGGCACAAGAGCAAACCGAGAAAAATAGCAGGCATCTTGATATGAGCTTTGCGGTATGGTGTAAAAATTTGGATATCATCATGGTGCCTTTCATTGCTATCTAACCCTCTCGATTGTGATGTCGGGCAAAGATCTAGATTATGTTCAAACGAGCTGGATTATACTATGTGTGTTTGTTGAGTGTTGATAACTTTCTCAACGTTTCTTGTTGGGTGAGGCAACTCAGAAGAAGCGTCTACGTCTACCCCCCGCTTGGACAGCATGGTTCGTTGGATGAGCTTTTATTTGGGTTGGTAGGAACCATTAAAAAGGAGCTTGAATGACAGTTCTCCTCGTTACTGGTGCATCTTCGGGGATTGGGGCGGCAATTGCCCGCCTGGCAGCCAGGCAACGATTCGATCTGGTAATTACTGCGCGGCGCATAGAACGCTTGGAGTCGATTTGCGGGGAATGCGAGCCTTTTGGGGTGCAGGTTCTCCCAATCCAGGCTGATTTAGCCGTCGGGGAGCAAGTGCGTGATGTTGCCCAGCGCGCTTTGGAGCATTTCGGCAAGATCGATATCTTGATCAACAATGCCGGTTTTGGGCGCATCAATTGGTTGGAGGCGCTAGACAGCGAAGAAGAGATCGCGGCTCAAATTCAAGTTAATCTGATCGCTGCGATTCAATTGACCCGTTACCTCTTACCCAGTATGATTGAGAGAAAGCAAGGTTATATTATTAACATAGCCTCAATTGCCAGCCTGATCGCCACACCGACCTATAGTGTTTATGCAGCGAGTAAGTTCGGGTTGCATGGTTTTACTGAAGCGTTGCGCAGAGAGATAGCGATTTATGGCATTCACGTTTCGGGGGTTTACCCGGGCGGTGTTGAGACAGAATTTGGGGAAAAAGCTGGTATAAAGCGGAAGACTCGGATCAAAACGCCTGATTGGATGCGCCTAACGGCTGACCGCGTAGCCCAGGAAACCTTACAACTGATCCGCCGCCCTCGCAGACAGGTGATTCTGCCTAGCTATCTGAGTTTAGTGGTTTGGCTGAATCGCTTTTCACCAGCGCTCGTGGATTGGATGCTTCAAAGATGGTTTGTCGCTCGAGAACGAGCGGGGAATTGAGAGCAGCCAGCTAGCGGTCAATTTCAATATCTTGGTAGGACAAGGGGTCGTCCACGGGCTCTAAGTGGGTGAATACGGTCGAGCCGCTCAGCGAGTTGCGAATATCGGCTTCTACCTCTTCGGCGAGATGATGGCTTTTATGAGTTGACCACCGTCCGGGAACTAGAATGTGAAATGATATGAAACGCCGTCCTGCTGCCTGCCGCGTGCGAAGAGCATGGAATTGCACGCCTTGAGTGCGATATTTATCGAAGATAGCCAATACAGTTTGCTGATCTTCGGCGCTCAAGGCGGTGTCCATCAAGCCATAGACTGAGCGGCGTAAGAGGGAAAACGAAGTGCGTAAGATATTGAGCGCAACGAACAAAGCAATGATGGGGTCGAGGAGAACCCAACCGCTAATCTCGACAATTCCAACAGCCACAATCACCCCTATCGAGGTGTAGACGTCGGTCATGAGATGGTGGGCATCTGCTTCGAGACTGATGGAATTATATCTTTTCCCCTGCTTCATCAGCACTTGGGCGGTGACAAAGTTGATTGATGAAGCAGCGGTGGAGACGATTAAGCCGAGGGGGACCTGTTCTAAGGATTGGGGAGTAAAAATGCGTTGAATGGCGGAGAAAATGATACCTAGGGAAGCACCTAAGATTAAAATTCCCTCCGTGAAACTGGCAAAGTATTCAGCTTTACTGTGACCGTAATTGTGGAGTTCATCCGCCGGTCGAGCTGCGATTACCAGCATGATCAGGGTTACGATTGCTGCTCCCAGATTGACCAACGACTCTACTGCATCGGAGAGCAAACCGACCGAACCGGTCAATAAATAAGCAGTTGTTTTTAACGCGATGGTGCTGAGGGCAGCGCCGATCGACAACCAAGCGTATTTCGTCAATGAGGAACGATCCACAGGTCTCACCTGATACATTCATACTGAGTTTTGGACATAAACCTAAAAACACAGCCATCTGGCTGCATTTGCCCATTAGTCTAATCCTTTTTGGCTTTCTTGTCGAGGATTTGCTGAAAGGGTGAGAAGTAGGGGAGAGGAATTGAGGGTCTTAAGTTTGATCGCTCTGTTTGGAGAGTTGTAAACGCTCACTCTGCAGATAGCTGATACCGTTGCGCACCTGAGTCAAAGATCGCTCTAATTCCATTTCCAGACGGCGCAAGGTTTCGAGCACATATGCATCAGCTTCTCGGCGGGTGTTTTCCTGTTCGATTTTTGCTTCGGCGAGGATTTGTTCGGCGCGGGCATGGGCGGCTTGCACGATGGCTTCTCGTTCTACCATTTGGTCGCGTTTTTCTTTGGCAATGGCAAGGGTGCGATTTGCTTCTTCTTGGGCTTGGGCTAAGATGCGGTCTTTTTGGGCGAGCAGTTGCTGAGCTTTTTTGACTTCTTCGGGAATCATCACGCGCATTTGGTCAATGATCTCGAAGACTCTTTCTTCGTCGACAATGATATTATGGGTGAAGGGTAATTGCCGACTTTCGTTTAGCACTTCTTCTAATCGATCGATTAAATGCATGATGTCCATACAAGTCTTTCCTAATTTGGCGGGTCAAGTTCTGCTATCAATAG
>CAKZNJ010000594.1 GCA_937129505.1 uncultured Anaerolineae bacterium
TGAGCTCTTTTCTGGGTAAAAAGCTGCCCAACCTAAACCATATACTCGTGAAAAATTATACTATAATTGTAAGGGACCGTCGCGCCATTTTTGGAAATTTGTGGGTCATTATGCCAAGAAATCACTGCCTCCCTTCCCTATATCCAAACCCCATCCTGCCTTCGCCTAACCTATTTTTGTTTTTTCCACTCGTTCAGTTCTTCAGTCCATTGTCTGAAGGAAAACAACCCCACCATACATCTTCCCACCCACATTCTGCCGCAGTCATCGGAGGAAATCTGCTGCGAACAGATTCCATTGCAAAGGTGACGGGGCAAGCGAGATACGCGGAAGATATTCAAATGGATCAGGTTTGGACGCTCTTGGTCGGGCGAAGCCCTCACTACCACGCTCGCTTGCTCAAATTAGATACCCATAAGGCAGAGTCAGCCCCTGGAGTGCGCAGAATCCTCACTTGGAGGGATATTCCCGGCGAAAATGGCTTTGAACACTACAGCCAAGAAGAGCCGATCTTACCTGCCGTAGGGGATACCCTGCGGATGAAAGGGGCACCGATCTTTCTGCTGATCGCTGAAACCGCTGAACAAGGGTACCAAGCTCTCCCTCTAATCGACCTAGAGCTAGAAATTCTACCGCATATCCTTTCGATTGACGAAGCCCTAGCGCCCGATGCTATTCTAATTGCTGGCGATCACAATGTCTTAGCCTCTTTTAAAATTCACTACGGCGACATAGAAGCTGCCTTTGCAGAGGCTACAACCATTGTTGACACTCACTACACCACAGCCTTCCTTGAACATGCTTACTTGGAACGGGAGAGTTTGTTGGGCTATATCGATGATGCGGGGCGCATTACCGTTATCGGTGGCAATCATCAACCTCATAATCAACAGCTCTACATAGCCAATGCCTTAAATCTACCTCTTGACCAGGTGCGCGTCATCACCCCACCGACGGGTGGATCTTTTGGCGGCAAACAGGACCCTTGGCCCTTCGTTGCAACGGCCTTAGCCGTGTATCATGTCCGTCACCCGGTTAGACTGGTTTACAACCGTCAGGAATCTTTCGAAGCAACTCCCAAACGTCATCCCTACCAAATGCACTATCGGATTGGAGCAACAGACAAAGGAGAATTAAGTGCTTTGTTTGTGCACATTTACGCCGATACTGGCGGCTACGATAGCGGCGGGCAGTACATTCCCAATTATGCTCTCACGGCTGGCGGTGGCGGCTATCGCTGGAAAGCCGTTGACGGTTTGGCAAAGACCATTTACACCAACGGTCCAAAGTCAGGCCAGTTTCGCGGCTTTGGGACTTCGCAGGCTACCTTTGGCTTGGAATGTGCCTTAGACGAGGTTGCTCAAAAATTAAACATCGATCCTTTAGAGTTGCGCTTGCAAAACTGTCTGCACGATGGAGATACGACGTTTCTCGGTTACGCCTCAGTTGAAACCATTGGCTATGAAGAAGTCTTGAAAGCAATTCGCCCTCATTACCAACGTTTGCAAGCCGAAGTACAAGAGTATCAGCTTCAAAATCAAAATGCAAAGCTTCGACAAGGGGTCGGGCTGGCTGGCATGTGGTATCGCTTTGGCAAAGCAGGCACCCTGTGCATCGAATCGCATGCAGAATTAGCTTTGGATGGTCATCTTGTTGTCTATTGCTCCGCCCCTGATTACGGTCAAGGCACCAATACGGTCATGTCTCAAATCGCAGCCGATAGTTTTGGTGTCAGCCGTGAGTGGGTTGAGATTGTCAACGCCGACACCGCCCTGGTGCCAAACAGCGATATTCAGGGGGCATCTCGCGCCACCTACTTTGTTGGCGGCGCTGTGCGTCAAGCAGTTCACACCCTGCGGCAGGAAATCTTCGGCGTCGCTGCTGAGATGCTCGATGTCCCGACTCAAAAGTTGGCATTCCACGAAAACAAAGTCGTTGTTCAAGAGAACCCTGAGCGCCATTTGAGCTTACAAGATGTTGCGAGAGAATTCGAACGGATTGGTAAATCCCGGCGCGTGGTGGGAAAATTCGATCTCAGCACCGCCTTCCCCCGTGACCCTCGTGCTGAATATGTCCCCTTTTTCGTCACCGGCGCACACGTTGCTAAAGTCCAAGTAGACCTTGAAACCGGTCACGTTCAAGTGTTACAGATGGTGGCTGCCCATGATGTAGGCAAAGTGGTCAACCCAATTGACGCACGAGGACAAATTGAAGGGGCGATTATGATGGGCATCGGAGCTGCCTTATCTGAAGTATACATTCCCAACCTCACCAATGGATTTAGTACCTATTTGTTGCCGATGATCGATCGGATGCCTCACATCGAAGTGATATTTGTTGAAAAAGAAAGTCGCTATGGACCCTACGGGGTAAAGGGACTAGGGGAGGCTGCCATGTTACCTTCTACACCCGCCATCCTTAACGCCATTAGCCGAGCTATCGGGAAACGAATTCGCTCGATCCCAGCCACTCCCGAACGAATCTACTTTGCCTTGAACGAAAAGAACATTCCATGAAACTATCTAAAGGAGACCTTCACCATGATCTTGCAAAGCAATTATACCGTGCTCCAAGCTCCCCTATTTCGAAAACTCTCAGACGACCAAATTGAAAAAATTCACAACGCTAGTCTCGAAATTCTTGAGCGAACAGGGGTACGACTCTATGAAAACCGAGCTATCGAACTGCTTAAGAAAAAAGGTGTCACTGTCGAGGAAGGTAACCGCGTTCGTATTCCTCCCGGATTAGTGGAATGGGCGCTGTCGGTTGCACCCAAACGGACAACCCTATATGATCGAAATGGGCGACGGGTTATGCCCCTCGAGGGTTATAACACCTTCTTCGGTCCGGGTTCTGATTGTCCCAATGTGATTGACCTGCGCACTGGCGAACGACGGCCGGGAACTCTACAAGACATCATCGAAGCAGTGACAGTATGTGACGCCTTACCCAACATTGATTTTTTAATGTCTTTCTGCATCGCCAATGACCTGCCGGCGCAAATCTACGATCGCTATCAAATGCGCGCCATGCTGATGTACAGCACCAAACCGATCCTCTTTGTCACGCTAGATTTCTCAGGTTGCGTGGACGCGGTGCGCATGGCGGAAGTGGTGGCTGGTGGAGAAGAACAACTAAGACGCCAACCCTTGTGTGCCTGTTATATCAATGTAAGTCACCCGCTTCGCCACAATCAGGAAGCATTAGAAAAGCTGCTCTTTTTGGCACAAAAAGGCTTACCCACCACCTATACGCCGGTTGTTTTGAGAGGAGCAACAGGCCCGGTCACCGCCGCCGGCGCAATTGCCTTGGCAAACGCAGGTGAGCTGGCCGGCTTGGTTATCGCCCAGCTCCAACGCGAAGGCGCTCCGGTCATCTTAACGGGCGGGGTCAATGACATGTTAGATATGCGCTCAACCATTGATTGCTATGCAGATCCGACCAATCGAGTGATGCTCGTTGAAGTTGCCCATCGCTACGGGTTACCCATCTTTGGCTTGACCGGATGCAGTGATTCAAAGCTTCCTGATGAGCAGGCTGCAGCCGAAGCCGCCTTCTCGATTCTGCTTGAGACTCTGGCTGGCGCCCAACTTGCCCATGACGTTGGTTACCTAGATAGCGGCATGACCAATTCGATAGAGCAGATTGTCATCTGCGATGAACTCATTGCATATGTCAAACACTTCATGAAGGGGCTAGAAATCAACGATGAGACTTTGGCGCTAGATGTGATCGAAAAAGTTGGACCCGACGGGGACTTTTTGGGTAATCCTCACACCCGCAAGCATTACAAAGAAGATTGGTATCCCACCTTGTTTGACCGCCACAATTACGATGGCTGGGTTGCTGCGGGGGGCAAAACCCTGCGTCAGCGAGCCAGAGAAAAGGCTTTACAAATTTTAGAAACCCACCAACCTGAACCTTTGTCCGCTGAAGTTCAAAAACAGTTAGATCAGATCGTGGCAGAGGTCCACACATAACTCAAGCCTGGCCTGAAAACACCAAATGTTTTATCGGCAACGCAACGGCTGGTGAAGCCTCTCGCCAGCCGTTGCGCTCTTCTATGAACAATTGACCATTGCTGAAGGATAAAAATTTCGAGAACAGGACTTCGTGCAACAAAAGCTTTTTATACATTTCAATAACAATTTCGTTGAGTTTAACTGCTAATTTCTTATGCATTTCTTATCAATGAGGGGAATATTTAGTATAAAATAGATAATAAATATCTAATATATTGGTGTTCGAAATAGAAAGAGGTGTGAGATGTACGATTTTAAGGGTAAAGTCGCAGTGGTCACGGGAGCCGGTTCGGGGATTGGACGCTCAGTAGCCCAGCTCTATGCGCAGAACGGCGCCAAAGTGGTTGTTTCGGATGTCAATGACGAAGGTGGGGCTGAAACTGTCCGTTTGATCGAACAAGCTGGTGGAGAGGCAGCCTACTTTCACGCAGATGTCTCAAGTGCTAACGAATGTGAAGCTCTGGTTCAATTCACTCTCGAACGCTTCGGGCGTCTGGATTTCGCTTGCAATAACGCCGGCATTGGTGGCGAATCTAATCCCACAGGCAATTACAGCATCGAAGGGTGGAACAAGGTCATTGGGATCAATCTTAATGGTGTATTCTACTGCATGCGCTATGAAATTCCCGCCATGTTGCAAAACGGTGGCGGCTCGATTGTAAATATCGCCTCGATCTTGGGGCAGGTTGGCTTTGCCAACGCTCCAGCATACGTGGCTGCCAAACATGGGGTGGTCGGATTGACCCGCAACGCAGCCATTGAGTACGCCAAAAGCAACATCCGCATCAACAGCATTGGGCCAGCGTTTATCAAAACGCCGCTCCTTTCTGTATTGGAGAGCGATGAGAACCTGATGAACATGATTGTCGCCTTACATCCCATTGGGCGGCTAGGACAACCGGAAGAGGTTGCCGAGCTGGTGATGTGGCTCAGCTCGGACAAAGCCTCCTTTGTCACTGGTTCCTATTACGCCGTCGATGGTGGCTATTTGTCGCAGTAAAAAACTCATAAAGTGGACTGAGCAGCCAAAGATCGCTGCTCAGCCCGCTCGCATTTTGCTCTCCACTCAGAATTTAAACACACTTGGAACAAAGGTCGACTAGACAATATAAAAACGACCAGCTATTACATCAAACCCCTTTCTTTATAGTAACTAGCTGCCTCTTGGAGTATCTCATCGATCGCTCTATTCTCATCATCGGACAAGGGGAGAGGTTCATGGGTTGCCAGAATCTCCTGCACTTTTTCTTGAGCTCTTACAACGATATCCTTGGAACCGGCCTTAATCCACTCCGGATGTGACATTCGGTCGGCAAGGGCAGGAATAAAAAGCTCTTGTTTCCACCATTTACGAGTGTGGGCTGTATTCAAGTAATTTCCGGGAATTGGACCAACTTGTTTGATTAGGTCAATGGCTAGAGTCTCCTCTGTCACCTGTACGCCCCTTAAGACTCGCCCAATTATTCCATATATATCGTTATCCATGGCTGCCACATAAGGAGACCAAGTTAACTCATCATGGATACTGCCAGCAGCGAAAAACACACTAGGGCCAGCCAGCGCCTGAATTAAAGCTGACATCCCTTTTTCATAACCGCATTGGTAGTCTGGCACTTTCGAATCGCTCGAGCAGAAAATCCACGAGGGAATATTATAATGACGCCAAATTTGAGCAAAGACCATCCCGCTGAGACCTTTCTCGATTGCTCCTTCAAGGGGAATACCCGTCCTCATCTCCATCGGTTGTTGATAATTCGCAGGCATGAAGGAACTGCCGGGTTTAAATACTTGTGCCAAGACCAACATAGAAATTAATTCAGCATTGTTCAAGACCATGGAGCCAGCGATGGTAGCAGGACCATTGCCGCCAAAGTTTAACCCACTGCCTGGTGTGATTGGGAAGTCGGCTTCCAAATATCGCAAGGCGGAAGTAATCACACCTTCACCCCAAGTAAGGGGGGGTGAAGAGGTAATTATTCCAGTAATTTGCTGGTTTGTAGCCTTAGCCATCTTGATTTCCCAAATGTCACAATCATATCCACTCAGGCCACATGTAACCTTACTGGAGTTTTTAATCCGTAACGCAGTAGTGGTAGGAATGACCATAACAGGTGCAACTCCTTGGATATTAAAATAGGGGCCCGAGGTGATCCAATGTATATTATCAAGAGCATCTAGAACTTTTATGGCGTCAATGGTTTCTGGTAAAGTCGCTGTTCTCCTTTGTCCCGTCTCAACATCGACAGCATCCATGGCAACAAAGTTGGTGCAGTAAAGAGTCTCCTTCTCAAGTCTAAGACTGTTTTTATCATCACGAGCTTTCATGATAAAGCTACTCGGACACTTGCGGAGACAATCTTCAACCAAATAACTAGGGAATCGCACTCGCTTCGTTTCGAAGTCCACTTTACAGCCGGCCGCCTCCAAAATTTCTAACGCTTTTCTATGCTCAAAAACCACACCAGTTTCTTCCAAAACTTCCAATGTGCCAGAGTGAATTCGAGACACTTCATCTTCCGATAAAATTTCAATTGGCTTAGTGATTTTGAATCCTTCGACTGTCATTTCTAACCTCCTACTATCTATTCCTTCCCGACAAAACGCTTAGCTAGTCTCACAGCTCCAGGAGCGGTAGGGTCATAACCGTCCGCTCCAACACTCATCGCAAATTCTTCAGTTATTGCTCCCCCACCGATCATAATTCTCAGCTTATCCCTCAACCCTTTTTGCTTTAAAGCCGCAATTACATTCATCATTTCTGGAGCGGTCATCGTCATTAGCGCTGACATAGCTAAGATGTCGGGCGAATATTGTTCGACAGCTTCGACAAACATTTGTGGTGAAACATTGATCCCTAAGTCATGCACTTCAAAACCTTCGGCAGTGAGTAATGTATTCACCATATCTTTACCGATATTGTGAATATCGCCGAAAACTGTTCCCGAAACCACAATACCCAAAGTTTCGCGTGCTGCTCCTCTTCGCTTAATTTCATCCTCGATAATCGGCATTACCGCTTGCATAGCATCTGCCGCACCGATCAAGTCTGGTAGCCACAATTCACACCTTGCAAATCCTTCTCCTACATCCCTAATAGCCACTGTCAGTGCGTCCAACACCGTGATCGGATCGATTCCCACCTTTATGGCTTGACTTGCCCAGTTAGCTGCTGATTCCGAATCATATTCAAGCACTGCTTTTTTTAAGTTTTCAAGTATCTCGCTATCCATAACGACATCCTTTCTCTCACTAAAATCCGACAATTATTCAACTTTCGAAAATAAAAATGAGCGGGAAAAACACCTTTGAGTATCTGATCTATCAAGAATTATAGAGAAAAGCCCCCTAGAATTCTGTCGTCTAGACAACACAATCAGTAAATCAGACGCTTCGCTAACTCAACTGCCCCCTGCGCTGTCGGTTCATACCCATCTGCTCCCATAAAATCAGCCATCTCTTGTGTTACTCCTCCCCCACCAACAATAATTTTCACCTTTTCTCTTAACCCTTTTGATCTTAATGTGTCGATTACCTTGACTTGTTCTGGAACAGTAATATTCATTAACGCTGACATTGCCAAAATATCAGGATGGTATTGTTCAATGCCTTCGATAAATTGCTCAGAGGTAACATTTAC
The DNA here is from genome assembly GCA_937129505.1 of uncultured Anaerolineae bacterium. GTDB lineage: Bacteria > Chloroflexota > Anaerolineae > Anaerolineales > UBA4823 > NAK19. The sequence goes on from CAKZNJ010000594.1 coordinate 7,660, forward strand.
TCCCAAATCAACGACATCAAAACCTCCCGCAGTCAGCAACATGGCAACCATTGTTTTACCTAAATCATGGATATCACCATATACGGTGCCGATTAAGACAGTGCCGTGAACAAGTACCTTGATATTTTCGTGCTTGAGTTGTTCTTCAATTACCGTCATTGCACTCTTCATTGCAAAAGCTGCGCCAATAATATCAGCCAACGAGAATTTTCCGTCCACATAACCGTCATCAACCTTCCGTATTGCCGTACTCAAAGCATCCAAGGCTCTTAAGGGGTCTACCTGTTCCTCAATAGCTTTTTTTGCCCACGCTGTAGCTGCATGCTCATCAAATTTCAGGACCGAATGACCTAATTCATCTAAAATGCGAATATGTTCAGGCGGCACTAAAACAAAACGCCGTTTTTCTACCCATACATAACCCTGTCGTCTCAATTCGTTGATATAGGCAGTGATTGTACTGCGATTGGCTGCGAGGAGATCGGCCAGTTCTTCATGGGTTAGATTTAGGTCAATTTCAAAACCCTTATTCGTCATTAATCCATGTTCATCAGCGAGACGCAATAAACCATGCTTTAGCCTTTTTCTTACATCTGGTATGCTCAATTCTTGGACTCGTCCGCGTAGCATTCTAATTGTGCGTGCTTGTTCTTTTATCACAGCTAATGCAAAGGCTGCATTATCCGCTACTAAATCTTCGAACTCAGTAATAGGGATCATGATGATTTCTGATGCTTCCAAGGTTTCTGCAGTTGTCTCATGCTCCTCACCAAGCAAGTACGCTGTCAATCCTACAAAAGAACCCTCTCTAAGGATTTCATGGATACAAACTCTACCGTCTATTGATATTGAAAATACTTTGGCACTGCCCTTCTTAAGGAAATAAATATAGTCAACCGATTCTCCCTGATGATAAAGAACCTTTCCTTTCGGGTAATATTTTTGTCGCCCAATTTTGTGGGTTTGGATAATGTTGGCAAAAGTAGAGGAGTTATATTTTGTTCTTTTTTGATG
>CAKZNJ010000595.1 GCA_937129505.1 uncultured Anaerolineae bacterium
ATCGCGAAGACATCCACGCCCTTTCGCGAGCGATTGACGACATGTTGGATTATGCCTATACAACTACAGTAGAGATGGAGATTTTGGATGTCGCTCCGAACGACTATATGCTTGAGATCGGTCAACGCTTGGCGAAGATGGCTTCAGAAGTCCATCTCGGGGTTCAGCGGCTTTCAGACCACAGTAGTGTGACAATGAGCCATGCTGTGCGCGCCAAGCAAATCGAGAATCAAGTTGAGCGTCTCTACCGCGAGGCGTTGGCTGATTTGTTTCATCAACCCAAAGATGCAGAGCATATTGTCGAAATGTTGAAATATCGCGAGACCTATCGCCACTTATCGAACGCAGCAGATCGGGGGGATGAGGCGGCGAATATTCTCTCGGATGTCGTAGTCAAGATGGGGTAAGGGTAACGTCCTCGCTTTTGGCTGGGTTGGCGGGGACGTTGGCTGACCCGCGAAGGGGGAAACTCTTTATCTACCCAAGACGGCGATCAGAATCAGTCCGAGGGTAATTAGCAACGCCCCGCTGAGGCGCACCGCTAACCCGCTTTCCTTGTAGTATGTGAGAGCAACGGAACTGCCGATCACGATACTAAATTGGCGAAAAGCAACGATGTAACTGGCGTATGGGCTTAGTTGATAAGCCCAAAGAATGAGCCAATAGGCGCCGAAACTCAAAATAGCCGCCGGTATGGCAAGCTTCCAACTGCGGTGGTTATTCGTTTCTGAAGCAGGGGAGGGATGTGAATAGCGCAGGAACAACGAATAAGGGATAAAGGAAACAGCGAAATAAATATATCCGTAACGGGCGGCTGTTGCAGGACTCTGTTGCACGACTTCAGCAGCTACTTTATCCAAGTATGTATACCCAATGGTACCAAGGGCGGTCAGCAGCATCCAGATGCTGGTCGGAGTGAGATAGGATCGCCAGGAGAACGACCGAAGCGAGCGTTGGGGGATTAAGAAACATCCCAGACTGACCAATCCGATCCCAATCCATCCCCAGACGGTCAATGGGCGGCCGCGGAGGGTATCGATGATACCGATAAAGATGACGGGTAAGGACCTTGCCACCGGATAAACGACCGAAAAATCGGCTGACTCAAAGGATTTAGCGAGGAAAAAGAGATAGAGACCGGCAGAGAAGCCCGAGCCGATCACGCACAGCCAAGCCAGAGGGGGCAAGGACTTAGCTTGGAGCTCGCTAATTAAAGTCGGCAAGAACCCGATCACGATGATAAAGATCAACATGCGACGATAAAATTGGCTCTCGCTGCGATCGTAATGGGCAAGCAGATTCCAACCCGCGTGCATAAAAGTCGAAAGAAAGACGATGAATATGACGAAGATAGACATGAAGTTAGATGCTTAAAGAGGATGGAATGGAGCGGTACATCCAGATAAGGGTTTGCTGGGGGACGAAACCGAAGTCCCGCAGCGGTTGGATAGCTCGTTGAGCAGGATAATCCAAACTAATCTTTTTCTTTGACGCTAGGGGTCGTAAAAAGTGGTTGACGAAAAGCTCAAAAGCCTTATTTTCCCAGCTCGGATCGCAAGCCATCCAAAGGTATTGCTCTTCCCGTAAGGTTGACTGCAGGGTAGCTATCCCGATCAGGTGATCATGATGGATAATCGAGTAATGTTCGTACTGACTGTCACTTAACAACGCTCTTAGCCACGAAAAGAAACCCGGCGCAAATGAATCGAGTTGGAAATCGAGATGCCAATGATAGTCGGGAGGGTACGTTGAAAGTAGCCACCGCTTCTGCATCTCCCACTCGGCTGAAGCACGACGGCGGACTTGATGGCTAGCGGCAGGCAAGCTAGGAACAACCGTTGAATCTGCTTGCGAGGGTGATGGCGTGGGACGATACTGCCAGGTGGTGCGTCGTAATCGCTCCACAAAATCGAGGCTGCAGTAGAGCAGGTAGGCCGGTGTGTTATCTTCGCGCACGTTTAACCAAGCCCGACGCCCACCGCGTTGGCGGATATACTCCAGCGCGCGTTCTGTGAGCAATCGAGCGATGCCTCGCCGCCGAAAGTCGGGATGAACGGCGACATTTGCGATCAGGTATTCAATCCCCTGGGGCGTTTGAAAGGGAAAGATGGATAAGTTGCCGACAATCTTTCCCTCTTCCTCCCAAACCAAACCCTCGCGCGGGGTATAGATGTGATTGCCAGAGAGACCAATCCAAAAAGAAGCTGTGCCTCCAGCGACTTGGCGTAATTGCGAAATATAATCCCGCCCGCTTTGATCTAACGTGTCGGCGAAACAGAGTTCGATTAGGTCAGCGATGGCAAACAAATCTTTGCGCGGGTTGATGTGCCGAATCATCGGAGGGTAAGATTGCCTCAACATTGAAGAGGTATTCATCCCCGGCTATGAATTTGATTCAAATTGTGAGAATGGTTCATCAAGCCGTCATGATAAAATTAGAAGGTATGGATATTCTACCGCGAAAGAAATAGATTGATGGAGTTGGCTTGACCATCGATTACCGGCAACTCTACCCGAAAATCCGGCAACTTTGTGATCAAGTAGAGCAGGGTGCAATCCATCAACGCGGGCGTTGCCAGAAGGCGATAGAAACCCTTGAGCGCTACCAAACAGATATCGAATATCTCCAACAATGTGTTGAAAAAGCCCTTGTGCAAGAAGGGAAAACCCTGCGTTGTGCAAAACCCCTAGATGACCCCCTGCAGGTTACTTATCCCTTACCGGGTCTTGAGAATCGCTTTAATTTGGCAGCCTCAGATGGCTCTCAGATACTGCCCGACCGTCATGCTGAACTATTCTTTGGCTTGATTAACGTCGGGGGTTTGAGCTTATCACCAAATGCTGCGGCATCGCCGACGGAGTATTCTCAAAGTGAGTTTTGGTATTCATCTGACAACGAAGATTTCAATGAAGCGGTTTTCAACTTCCGCCGCGATGTAATGGAAAGAAAGTTGCTTTTAGAGATCAGCCTTAGGCTAGAGCCTCCTGTTCTTGCCTTGACAGACGGGCCTCTTGAATTATGGATGGAATATCGCTTTCCCAATGAGGAGCGAGTGGAACTCAAGCGCTTGTTACAGTGCTACCTGAGCACCCTAGAGACGTTTCAGGAGCGAGGCATCTCCTTGTGTGGTTATGTGGATCGGCCAGAATCCTCCTATGTTGTCCGTTTGCTGGAGCTGGCAACCGCTATGTCAGAGGGTCGGGGAGATCTGCGCCGTTTTCGTCCCTTTAAAGGTGTAATGGATGGCGATCTTTTTGGGGCGTTGCTTCGCCCTGGCGAACGCTCTGCTCTTTTCGCTCTACAGTCGCCCTTATTGGAGCATTTACCCCCTGAGAGTGCAGTTTGCTTTTTCTATTTGCGAGTAAGCAGTGAGATTGATTCAAGTCTGGCGCGAGTAGAGATTCCTCTCTGGTTGGCGAGGGAGAAACCTTTGGTGGATCAAGTACATGCGGCGATCATTGCTCAATGTCGCCAGAGCGGAGCGTATGCCTATCCCTACCTTTTGCATCGGGCCCATGAGATCGCCGTTGTTCATCCCCAAGACCGCGAGACCATTATCCGATCGTTGTTGATTGAGCTACAACGACGGGGATATCCACCTGCCCAACTTTCGCACAAACAGGCGTTGAAGAATTTGCCGCTGCGCAAGATAAGTCATCTAGAATAGGAAACGTTCAGATGGGTGAGATTCAAGTCGGTCGTTTATTGAGTGCAAATAGCCGCCAATTTCTGGTAGGCTGCCATGTATCACAAATCAATCTGCCCTCCTTAGGGGCATTGGCGCGTGTTGATCTGGCTAAGGAAATGTCAATCTATGGTGTCATCGAGGATATTTCGATTGCGGAAGACGGCTTTGTGCGCCAGCTTGCAATGGTTGAGCCATTGGACGAGACGATCATCCACGACCACCGCCTCAATCGCAGTGTGCCCTTGGAAATTCGCCTCATGTCGGTTGGTTACCGCAACGAGAGGGGAATATCCTATCTCTTGCCACCTCAACCGCCCCTCGGTTTGGATATGATGGTATTGTGCTCGCCAAAGGAAATCGTAGAATTCACTTCTGTCGGAAATTTTGGCTACCTACGCCACTTGTTACAGGATAACAACCCGGCGATGATTGAGGTCTTAGCAGCGCATCTTCAACTTGCTCAATCTGCTCATAGACAAGTCGGCAGCGCAGATTGGTCGCAAGAAGCGGTAAAGGAAATCATCACGCTCTTGCGTGACGATTACCCAACCTTAATCAGAGTCTTGCATTGCCTCAGCGACGCGCATTTGTTTGAAGCGCTCTAAACAACAGTGAGGGAGGGAAGATGACGACTCCAGAACTAGGACAGGCGAAGATCGGTTATATTGTGGGTGGGGGATTGCGGGAAAACCTGCGCGCCCGCTTGACAATACCCGCTGATCAGGTGCAAGAGGGTAGTTTCGTCACAATATATAGCGGCAATTGGGTTTTTTATGGGTTGGTGACCAACCTTCAACTTGGCGCAACCGATCCCCGCTTCGCTGATGAGCAAACCGAGAGCCGTTTCGCTGCTCCCATAGCTCAGTCCTTACTAGGGCAAACTCTGTATACAAACGTGGAGATCCTGCCGGTTCTCATGATGGAACGAGGTCCTGAACCGGGCAGCGAAGCCTATCGAAAATGGCAAGAAAGGATAGAAGCTGGCTTACAGCCTGAAAGGGGCGTCTTGCCCGTCAAGACCGTCCCCTTTCATCATGCCGAGGTCTTTCTGGCGGGAGCAGGGGATATTGGGGAGATCTTTGGAAAGCCTGAAGCAGAAGAGAATTTTGTGGTGGGTTATACACGCGAAACGGGTCATCCGGTGTGCCTTAATTTAGACCGCTTTATCCAGCGATCGGCAGGGGTTTTTGGGGCGACAGGAACGGGAAAATCTTTTCTCACCCGCCTACTGTTAGCTGGTCTGATCAAGCGCAACCGTGCTTCGATATTGGTCTTGGATATGCACAATGAGTATGGATTCGATGATGTGGCTTCTGACAGCGGTTTGAGGGTCAGCGGCTTGAGGAGCGGCTTTCCGGCGCGCGTGCGGGTGGTCGGTTTAGGAAGAGGTAGCTCCATTCGCGATCAGGCGCCTGATTTTCATTTGGAGATAGCCATGAAGGACATTCGTCCGGCTGACATTGAGCTGCTGAGCGGCGTCCTAAACTTGCGAGAGACCACCCCCACAACCCTAGAAGCCCTCGTAAGCACCTTTGGCGCTGAGAATTGGTTCCGCGAATTTCGGGCCATGCGCAACGGGGCGGTGATTGAAACCGAGGAAGGTAAACGGGTGGCAGCGCCAGATAGCGTGGCAGCTTGGGCAAACCAATGTGGTGTTCATCCGATGGCTGCCGAAGGACTGCACTCGAAGTTAAGTGTCCTCTTTCATCGAGACTATATCGTCGAACAACCGGCGGTGGATGGTATATATGAAATCGTGCGTTACCTAGAACAAGGACAGCATATTGTTCTCTCGTTCGGCAAATATGAGCAGGAAGTGGATTATTTATTTGTCTCTAATTTGCTCACCAGACGCATTCGTGAAGCTTGGGAAAGGCAGACTGATCAATATCGCACCGGGAAAGCACCTGAGCCACGCCCGCTTGTTATTGTCTTAGAGGAAGCACATAAACTCCTAAATCGTGAGCTCGCTGGTCAAACAACGTTTAGCACCATCGCTCGCGAGATGCGTAAGTATTATGTCACTTTGTTGATTGTAGACCAACGACCTTCTCAGATCTACGATGAGGTGATGTCTCAATTAGGTACTCGAATCTCCGGTTGGTTGGGGGATGAGGACGATATCCGCGCCGTATTAGCCGGTTTGGCCGGCCGCGAAACCTTGCGCGGGATGTTGGCGCATCTGCAGCCAAAGGAGGAAGTCTTGATCTTGGGATGGGGGGTGCCGTTGCCCATTCCCCTCCGCTCCCGACGATATGATGATCGTTTTTGGCGAGAATTGTTAGGCGATGTTGTCATTGCTAGCGATTCACAGCGAGCGATGAAAGATTTGGGTTTCTAACAAAAACGAGACGTTTTTTGAAGAAATTTGCAAGATTTTGATTTTTTTGTTATAATTGCAGGAAGGTGCGATTACCAATCGAACGGTGCTGGCGAATGGATCACTCTCGGGAGCCTTTCCCGATCCAGACGCCTCTCGCTCTTCCCCAATTAAATTCTGGTTTGAGGAGTTCAGGTATGTCGACAAGTCCAATTGGTATGGGCAAACAGGATGAAGCCGAGCGAAGGAAATTCGAAGAGGAGCTAAAACGTATCCTGGATGCCAGTCAGAAAGGGGGGCTCGTCTTGAGAGTGATCGGTTCTCTGGCTTTCCAAATGCACTGTCCGACTTATGGCTATTTGCAAGCTGCCATGGGGCGAGCGTACACCGACATTGACTTTGCCGGTTATCGCGGCCAGGCGAAGGAAGTCGCCATCCTAATGGCTGGGTTGGGTTATGAGGAAGAGAAAGAAGTGTTTATCGTCAGCGAGGGGGATCGAGCGATCTTCCACAACTATAGCAACGGTTTGCATCTGGACGTTTTCTATGACAAGTTAGATTTTTGCCACACGATCTATTGGACGGGGAGATTGGAGGTCGATTCGCCCACCATCCCATTAGCAGAAATGCTATTGGAGAAAATGCAAATTGTAAAGATCAACGAGAAAGATGTCATTGATACGATTATGCTGTTGCTTGAGCATCCCCTGGGGGATCATGATCAGGACGTGATTAACATCGCGCGAGTAGCCATGTTGTGCGCAAAAGACTGGGGGTTGTGGCGGACAACAACGATGAATTTGGACAAAGTCAAGAAACTTGCGCTGACCTATCCCCAATTAACGGACGAACAAAAGGAAAAAATCCAAAAACAAGTTGACGATATTTTGAACCGTTTAGAGGCAGAGCCGAAGTCAGTAGCGTGGCGCTTGAGAGCTAGGGTTGGTGATCGAGTCAAGTGGTACAAGGATGTCGATGAAGTCCATTGATCAGGTAGCAAGATTAGGAAAAAGGAGAAAAGCGAGATGGATACGAAGGTGAGAGATTTCATGCGACCGGGCGTTTTGACCTGCCGCAAAGACACCCGTATTGGTCAGGTAGCGGTCATGCTCGATCAACACAAAGTTCACTCCTTGATGGTAACCGATCGGGATGGCCGCATCATCGGTGTCATCACAGACTTCGATTTATTGGCGGGGGAATGGCTTTCGCAGGACCCCGAGAGTCTAGAAGTAATGCGCAACCTAACCGCCGGAGACTTGATGTCCTCCCCCGTAGCGAGTATCGATGTCAATGCTTCCATTAGAGAAGCTGCAGACAGGATGATCAAAGAAGTCATCCGCCGTTTGCTGGTGACAGACCAAGGCAAACCCGTTGGAGTGATTTCCGTTTCGGACATTGTAGCTCACATTGCTCAATCAGCTCCGATTGGCCGAGGTCAGGTTGGGGATGTTATGTCAGATGCTTATTTAGTCTGTCGGGATAAAACGCCGATTGCCTCAGCCGCACGGGCGATGACCAGCACAGGTTGGCGATCGGTGGTCGTAGTTGACGCCAAAGGGGCACCGCTAGGGGTGGTCAGCGGACTGGACTTGTTGCCCTATTGTCTGGATGATGAATGTGGCACAAAATTGGTTACCGAAGTAATGCATCCTGCCCTCTCGGTTACGATTGATGCCACCCTGCAAGAGGCAGCAAATAAGATGATCGAAAGCCATTACCACCGTTTGGTGGTGGTAGATCCGGAGCATCCGGACTCCATGCCGCTCGGGGTCATTTCATCTTTTGACATTGTTGGCTTGATGGCACACCCTAATTCGGTTTGGCAAAAGTAACGGCGAACCGAGACCAAGCCTCTATGAGCTTTGGTTTCATGATTTTTTAAAAATAAGGAGAATCTTATGGCAGATTTACCCTCCCATGCTCAAGTTGTGATTATTGGTGGAGGTGTAGGGGGATGCAGCATTGCATATCATTTGACCAAAATGGGGTGGAAGGACGTCGTCATCTTAGAACGTCACGAATTGACAGCCGGTTCAACCTGGCACTCTGCCGGTCTGGTTGGTCAATTGCGTTCCGATGCAAACCTGACCCGCATGATGTTTTACAGCACTGATCTATATCGCCAGCTAAAGGATGAGACCGGAGTTGACCCAGAATGGCATGAGGTCGGCGGGATTCGGTTAGCTTCATCGCCAGAACGAATGGAAGACCTTAAGCGCTTGGTCGGGATGGCACGCTCATTTGGGATGCAAATGGAACTGATTAGCCCACAAGAAGCCAAAAGAATGTTCCCCTTGATGAGCACAGATGGCGTTCTGGGAGCTGCCTATACCCCAACGGATGGCATTATCGATCCTTCTGGATTAACCCAAGCGCTGGCAGCCGGCGCAAAGATGCGGGGCGCCCAAATCTTTCAAAACACCAATGTCGAAGCGATTAAACTCAAAGATGGCCGGGTGAGCGAGGTCGTTACCGATAAAGGCTCCATCAAGACCGAAATCGTCGTGAACGCAGCCGGTCAATGGGGTGGTGAAGTCGGTAAGATGGTTGGTTTATTCTTGCCGGTTGTGCCAATGGCTCACCTTTATATCGTCACCAAACCGATCCCCGGCGTCCAGCAAAATATGCCCACTTTGCGCGATCCAGATCTGCTAGTGTACTGGCGGCGTGAAACGGGC
>CAKZNJ010000596.1 GCA_937129505.1 uncultured Anaerolineae bacterium
AGCGAACAGCCGGAAACCAGCTCGGAGGGGTGGATTGCGGGAGCCGCTTTTCGGCTGCCGTTGACGGCCGAAACCGTCCTTGAGCGCTTGCGACAAAATTGGACGGTGGAGAACGACGTGTTCGGCGTGCGGGATGTGACCTACGATGAAGCTCGTTTGCGCGCTCGCAAGACGGCCTTAGCTTCCAGCAGTCTCCGCAATGTTGCCATGACATTGTTGCGTCAGTTGAAGTATGCTTATCTCCCAGATGCCCAACGAGCGGTTGCCGCCAATCCATCCTTAGCTTTCGATTTGTTGAATGCTGAATTATTATTTTTAAAAGCCCTACCAGAGAACAGTATCGATATCGTAGTTACTTCTTCTCCATACGGTGACTCTAGCACTACCGTTGCTTATGGTCAATTTTCACGTTTATCAGCTGCTTGGTTGGAGCTCGAAGAGCCAAACAAGATCGATCATAAGTTGATGGGTTCATCTCCTGCTGAGAAAATATTCAGATTTTCAAGCGCTCCCTTAAACCAAGCTATTGAAAAAATCGCTAGCAAAGACGAAAAAAGAAGCTGCCAGGTGACAAGTTTTTATCTCGAATTAAGAGCTTCGATTTGCAATGTTGCAAAAGTAATCCGAAAGGGTGGACATGCTTGTTACGTTGTCGGGAATCGAAAAGTGAAGGGTGTTTCCTTGCCAACCGACCTAGCTATTCAGCACTTTTTGAGGAGAACGATTTTGAGCATAGCCGTACACACACACGCTCAATTCCCAACAAACGCATGCCATCGAAAAACAGCCCGACAAATATTGCCGCAGAGCTGGATAACACGATGACCAGCGAGTTGATCGTCATCATGCGTCGCTCTTGACGCCCTTTAGGCAGTCCTACCTTGCGAGCAAAAGAGTTCATTGAACTGAACCATTTCCCAGAAACTCATCAAGGAGAGACTGAATGAAAAATTATGGATATTGGTGGTCACTTTCATCCTGAGCCTCGTTTGTTTCGGAATAGCTATCCAGTTTATTCCTTTGGGCCGTAACCAAACGAATCCGCCCGTAACACAACCAAAACCTCGCAACCTCGATTACAATTCTATAAACCTCAAATCTAGATTTATGGGAGACTACTGATGTCCTTTCCACCCCCTTTTTACCGTTGGCGCCCTCACCCTTGGCATGGCCTCGAGGCAGGTCCTAACCCTCCAAAACTGGTCACCGCTTACATCGAGCTAACCCCTTTCGACTTGGTCAAATATGAGGTTGATAAAACCACCGGCTACCTCAAGGTCGATCGCCCTCAGCACACCTCGTCCCAACCCCCGACTCTTTATGGCTTTATCCCGCGCACCTTTTGCGGACAACGAGTCGGCGCCCTTTCACCAAAAGCTGTAAAGGGGGATGGCGATCCTTTGGATATCTGCGTGATCAGTGAGCGACCAATCACCAAATCCGAAGTGATTCTCACTGCGCGAGTAGTCGGCGGAATGCTGATGATCGACAACGGCGAAGCAGACGACAAAATCTTAGCCGTCTTGGACAAAGACCGATTTTGGGAAAAAGCGGACGAAGTAGATGATCTGCCCCCCGTTTTGGTCGAACGTCTGCGGCACTACTTCAGCACCTACAAACTCATACCGGGAAAGGAGTCTGTTGCTTATATCGAAAGCATTTACAATTCCCATCATGCGATGAAAGTGATCGAAGCAGCACGGCAAGATTATTTTGATATGTTCGGTGAGTAGCGCAGGCGATGGTTAACGAAAACTATCGAATCATTATTACACTCTTCACCAATCACTAACATAACTGTAAGCCAATCTTAACCTAATTTGACTAAAATTGGGGGATACAATTATCAAAAGGGATTGCTCACCTTAATCGTTGGCAATAGTTTTGACATTCATCCCTTTCTTGATCCATAAGTAGGGAATTTATGGTCAATGTGTTAGCGGTTGTAATCAAAAAGGAGACAAATGAACATCATCCATTTTTCCATCACCAAGGTAGCCCTAGCCCTGCTCCTTTTATTGATCTTTCATTTTCCTCCACCCTCGATCGCCCACCCCCAATCCTCATCCCTGCTCTATCTGCCACTTGTCGTTTCAAGCAATCAAACGCCGAATCCCCCCACCCCTACCAATACACCTATTCCTCCGACTGCAACACCAACAACGCCCCCACCCTCCAACACATACTCTCTGCGTTTCTACGGCTATGGAGTAAATGACATCGACCGAGTCAAGATCCCAGTGATCAATGGCAATACTTCCTTGCCCATCAATATCGGTGTGACCGACTTCACGATAGAATTCTGGCTGCGCTTTTTATTCAACCAGAACCAGAGCACCAACTGCTCTGAGGGAAATGACACCTGGATTTATGGCAACATTATTTTTGACCGTGATATTTTTGGCACCCCTGACCACGGCGATTTTGGCATCTCGCTCTATGGCAACCGCATCGCCTTCGGCGTCCATAACGGCAGCAGCGGATTCACCATTTGCGCTACCACCCCATTGTCAGTCGATACGTGGCATCATATCGCCGTCACGCGCAGTTTTGGAGGGGAGATGCGCATTTTCGTCAACGGCAATCTTGACCGACAAATAACCAACGGGCCTAGCGGCAATATTTCCTACCGGGTTGGGCGAACCATCACAGGTAGCTATGTCAACGAACCCTTCCTAGTCATCGGCGCAGAAAAGCACGATTACGACCCCAACACCTATCCATCCTTCAGCGGTTGGATCGATGAAGTCCGCATCTCAAACAATATTCGATATATTGCCAATTTTACGCCACCGAGCGCTCCCTTCACCACCGATAGCAACACAGTTGGGCTGTATCACTTTGACGAAGGGAGCGGAACAGCGATTATCGACTCTTCTAACGCTACAGGCGGACCGAGTGATGGCGTACGCAACATCGGCGGAAACCCAGCCGGGCCAGTTTTTGACCCCCTTATCAAACGATATTGAGCAGAATAGGAGTCTAGCAAATGACGAAACGAATAAACCCATCCCACCTGTTCTTAGGCTTGATCTTCGTTGCCTTGCTTCTCCTCCCCCCTCTTTCGCTGGCGGCTCAAGGTTCCGATCAATCCATCTACCTGCCACTTATCCTCAAGCCAGACGAGTTCATCCCCCCTACAACAGCAGATTGGTATCAACATGCCGCTGATGCCCAACGCACTAGCTTTGTGGCTCAATCCATCCCTACCCCATGGCGCTGGAAATGGGCATGGAACGGACCCAATAGCAACGGCGGAATTGTCAGCGGAAAGTTTGGCCTGCCGCGCAACAGCCAACCCGTGGCTGGGGGTGGGAGGGTATACATCGCTGCCGGCAACCGCGGCGTCTTCGCTTTGAACAACGCCGATGGCTCTGTGCTGTGGAACCGTACCGACCTCGGCACGATCAACTCTACCCCAGCCTATGACCCCGATACCCAGGCGCTCTTCGTCCTCAGCACAGACGGCGTGCTCTACAAGCTCAATTCATCCAACGGCCAGACGATCGACTCTTTTCGCACGGGTGCAAGCAGCGATCTCCCACTTCCCCCAGCCATCGCTGCCAACCGCGTCTTTTTCTCGATGGGCAATTTTGTCTATGCCCTAGACAAGATTTCGCTACAACAGCAGTGGCGTTACAACGCTGGCTCGCCCGTCGATACCCCGCCAGCCTATTCCGCCAGCCGCAATCTCGTCATTGTCGCCGCGCGCGACCTTCACGTTCACGCCATCCGCAACACGGATGGCAGACAAGCTTGGCGCGTCAAGCGCACTCCCCTCGAACCCGGTGACCCAGGTACAATATCAAGCAATAATTATGCAGAAGTCAGCCGCGGCTGGCCTGTCATCGCTGACTCACAAGGTTTGGTTTTGGTCAAGCTCCGTTTGGATTGGCAGACAATGTGGGATTGGAATCCGTTTACACTAACCGATAATGCTTCGATGCGCCAGCACCTGATACGCTATCCTGACCAGAAAGCCCTGTTGGCGATTGATCTGGACGACGGGAGTGAAGCCTTTATTGCCCATGTCCCGCACGGCGGATTTGGCGATGGAGATTATATGCCCATGGGTCCCATGCCGGTGATCAAGACCTTCCCCGATGGCCGCCAAATCGCTTATGTGGTCATGCGCGGTGGACCTTGTAAAGTTGACCGCTGCGATGGCCGCGCTGACTCTCATCTCGGAGAGATGATGCTAGACGATCAGACCATTACCGGCCTGTTGGCTGGCTATGTCCGTTATATGCAGAACACCTTTTTCCCTACTGATGAGCAAGCTTTCCTCTCTATGGCAGGCGACCACATCTTTGCCGCCCATTGGGAAGCAGGAATCGCCCACCAAATCCTCGACCGCTCATCATCCAAGGGCAGCGGCACCAATCCTATTACCACAAGGGAACTGCCTCACATCGCTACTTCCCAAGACAACGATCAATGTGGAACTGGTTTTCAACCCAACCACTATTGCGATCGAGAGCTTTCCAACACCCGCCTATGGCCACCCGGTTTCTACATCTATTGGAAGGAAGGAGCTGTCTATGACCGGTACTGGAGCGAATACGCCCAATGGGTTATAAGCCGAGATACGCTCTACTTCGTCAGCACAGATGGCGCCATCGTAGCTCTCGAGCACGGCAATCCAGCTCCTTCTTCTCCACTTCAACCCTCTCAGCACGTCCTTGCTGCTCAATCCTCGCAGCCAACCCCTCTGCCACCTCCCACGGTGCTCTCCCCGGAACAAACTTGGCATTATCCCGCACAAACTGTCACCGTGCAAGGCAAACTGGTCGAAATTTTCAATAACGGCAAAGCCGTTTATCTCACCTTCAACCATCCCCACCAGGGACACTTTATCGTCCGCATCCTCAAACAGCACTGGAACAACTTCCCCTATTCCTTTGAACAACGCTTTTACCCCGGTCAGGTCGTCCAAGTCAGGGGTAAATTGGAATGGTATCAAGGCGCTCCGGTGATGTACCTCACCTCCCCACAGCAAATCCAAGTTATCGCCCCATAAACCACGAAAAGGAGCGCTGCAAGGTGAACAAGCTCTTCCCCATCTCTGCCCGCCTTCACTGCAACGCCTGCAGGATAGCCATTTTTCTCTTCGCGGGCTTGCTTTTGGGAGGCGACAAAATAGGGCTG
>CAKZNJ010000597.1 GCA_937129505.1 uncultured Anaerolineae bacterium
TACGATTGAACCGGGTTTATATTACCCTAGTCGGGACATGGGCGTTCGACTCGAAGATACCTATGTTGTCAGAAATGATGGAAAAATAGAACCGCTCGTTTCGTTTCCCATGGATTTGGTTTTACCGATTCGATCGCAGTGAATGGAGAGATGCATCGCTAATGAGTGCAAGTCACCAGCGTTCCATCTCTGAGCCAAGCTATCGCATTCTGGGTCTTGAATCGTCTTGTGATGAGACCTCAGCGGCGGTCGTCGAAAATGGCAAATTGATTCTTTCGAATGTGGTAGCTTCTCAAGCGACCTTGCACGCGCAATTTGGAGGTGTTTTTCCAGAAGTTGCCTCTCGCCAACACCTTCTTGCCTTTCCCTGGGTCATCGAGCAAGCGTTGAAGGAAGCCCACTTAGATTTAGCCAATGTGGATGCTATTGCTGTCACCCGTGGACCGGGTTTGCCGGGCTCTTTGGTCGTTGGTGTAAATTTCGCCAAAGGGCTAGCAATGATCGGTGGAAAGCCCCTGATCGGGGTTCATCACTTAGAAGCACACCTGTACTCAATCGAGTTAAGCGGGGATGGGGGAACAGGAAGCCAAATGAGCTTTCCTGCCATTGGGCTAATTGTCTCCGGTGGACATACCGAACTAGTCTTGATTCAGGATCATCTGCGTTACACCCCTCTAGGTGCGACTCTGGACGATGCAGCCGGAGAGGCTTTTGATAAGGTTGCGCGCCTCTTGAATTTGCCCTACCCAGGGGGGCCTTCTATTCAGGCTGTTTCCAGCAATGGAAATCCCCAGGCATTTTCCTTCCCGCGGGCATGGTTAGAAGGTACGTGGAATTTTTCTTTCAGTGGGCTAAAAACTGCTGTTCTGCGGGAAGTCAAGAAGCTGCAACGCTATCGTTCTGTGCTGCCGGTCGAGAACTTGGCTGCCAGTTTTCAGGCAGCAGTGGTTGATATCTTAGTGGGGAAGACTTTGCAAGCTGCGAAGCAATTTGAAGGGCGCTGCATTCTCGTGGTAGGCGGCGTTTCTGCCAATCGTGCTCTAAGAGAGGCATTTCTCCAGCAATCGGAGTTGCCAGTGTTAATTCCGCCGCCACACCTTTGTACAGACAATGCCGCAATGACCGCGGCGATTGGTTACTATCGCTATGCTGCGGGTCAGAGAGATGAATTGGACATGGATGTCCTTGCTAACTGGCCGCTTTCAGCGCTTTCTAACCCTCTTGACGTCTGAAAATTTGCCTTACAAAAACAACCATAGGCCGATAAAAATCGGCCTATGGTAAAAATTTTCTGTCGTGGGACGATAAGTTATACCTTCACGATGCAGTCCACAGGGCAGACAGAAACACATTGCGGTGAATCGTAATGACCGATGCACTCAACGCAGGTGTCTGGATTGATGACATAAATGGTATCGCCTTCGGAAATCGACTCGGTCGGACATTCAGGTAAACATGCACCACAGGCGATGCAATCCTCGGTAATTTTCATGACCATAGCTATCTACTCCTTTATTAAAAATATCCTTACCTAAGGTTATCCCTAGCGTAATCAACTTCTGAAGTCATGTCAATTGACAAATATCATACTATCCCGCATGAATTATCACTGAACAAGGGTTCGGTTTTGATTAGAATCAGGGATAGTTAATTTTGACTATGTTGTTTGCCTTTTTTCTATGGAATTTTTATCTAACTAGTTTTGTATCTGGTGGTAAGATTAAAAACTCAGAACAAGAAAAAGGTATAGCATGATGAATGTATTTCAATCGGATTATCCAAATCGTTTTCCATTGCCCCGTAGGATCCAACGGCTGGGAGAGCTAGCCTACAACTTATGGTGGACATGGAATCCCGAGGCGGTTCGTTTATATATGCGGATTGATCCGCTTTTATGGGAGAGGACCTATCACAATCCGATCAAGTTCTTGCGCCAGGTTGAGCGGGCAAAGATTAACGCTGCAACCTTGAATCGCTATTATTTAGAGGATTATGACCGGGTTATGAATGAGTTTGATACCTACATGAAGCGCGAGGATACGTGGTTTGCCCAAACCTATCCGCAGTGGATTTATCGGCCGATTGCCTATTTTTCGATGGAGTTTGGCTTGCACGAGACGTTGCCGATTTATGCTGGCGGTTTGGGAGTCCTCTCAGGTGATCATCTGAAAGAAGCTAGCGACCTAGGATTTCCAATGGTAGCGGTGGGTTTTTTCTATACCGAGGGATACTTTACCCAGCGGATTACCGAAGATGGATGGCAAGAAGCCAAATATACCCGCCAACTTTTTGAAGATCTGCCGGTTCTCCCCGTGTTGGATGAAGCGGGTGATCCTGTAACGGTTTGTGTTGAGTTGCCGGGTCGTGATGTCCAAACGCGCCTGTGGGAGATCCATGTTGGACGGGTGCCTCTTTATCTGCTTGATGCCAATGTGGAAGAGAATTCAGCTACAGATCGTACGCTAACTGCTCGCCTCTACAGCGGCGATTTGGAAATGCGGATCGCTCAAGAACTGATCCTCGGAATTGGGGGGGTGCGAGCGTTGAGGGTTCTGGGCTACAATCCGGCAGTTTGGCACATGAACGAGGGACATTCTGCATTTCTGATTCTGGAGCGGATGCGAGAATACATCGAAGCTGGCAAGAGCGTTGAAGAAGCCAAGGAGATCGTTAAGAATTCCAATGTTTTTACGACACATACCCCTGTCCCCGCCGGAAATGACGAGTTTCCGCTGTGGCTGATTGACAAATACCTGTCGACGATTTGGGCGCAGTTGGGGATGGAGAGGGAACAATTCATTGACTTGGGACGCAATACCAATGCTTGGGGGGATATGTTCAGTATGCCGGTTCTGGGGTTAAAGCACTCCGAAGGGCGCAATGCGGTATCGGAGCTGCATGGTCAAGTGACGCGTAGGATGTGGCGGTTTCTCTGGCCGGATCGGGAGGAGGATCAAATTCCCATCACCCATATAACCAACGGAGTCCATCTCAGCACTTGGTTAGCGCGTAGAATGCGCTACCTCTTCGACGAATATCTCGGAGAAGATTGGATCGAGCGCCATGATGACTTTGAACTATGGGAAGGAGTGATGGAGATCCCTGACGAGCGGTTGTGGACGGTTCATCGCCATTTGAAGCGCAAACTTGCCTATTACATCCGTGAGCGGGCGCGTTGGATGTGGGCGCAAGGCAATGTTCACCCTGTTCAAGTCGTTGCGTCTGGGGTGTTGATTGATCCCTATGCCCTGACCATCGGATTCGCACGGCGCTTTGCGCCATATAAACGGGCGAATTTACTCCTCCATGATCCAGATCGGCTATTGCGCATCGTCACGCGAGCAGATATGCCGGTGCAAATCATCTTTGCTGGCAAGTCGCATCCTGATCATGAGGGGGGAAAATTGCTTATCCAAGAGCTGTATCGCTTTATCAAACGTTCCGATGTGGCTGGGCGGTTGGTCTTCTTGGAGGACTACGACATGAATTTAGCCCGCTACTTAGTCCAAGGGGTAGATGTCTGGTTAAACACGCCGCGCCGCCCTAATGAAGCTTCAGGTACCTCAGGGATGAAAGCGGCCATGAATGGCGTATTGAACTGCTCGGTTTACGATGGATGGTGGCGGGAAGGTTATAATGGCCAGAACGGTTGGGCGATCGGACAAGATATTGACTACGACGACCAAGAGAAACAGGATGAAGCTGATGCCCACAGCCTATACGACATCCTTGAACAAGAAATCATGCCTCTTTATTACCGCCGCAGGTCTTCAGACGAATTACCTGGCGATTGGCTCTTTATGGTCAAAGATGCTTTGCGGACAATTGTGCCGCAGTTTACGATGCGGCGCATGGTCAAAGAGTATCTTGAACGGATGTACAGACCCATCCTATCGCCAAAAGCGACAATAATCGAGCCGTAAAGGAAGGAATTCATGGATAGTTTGCTAAACATCAATGCTTGGCTAGCAGCCGGCTTGATCTTCTTGATGCGCGTATCAGACATGACCTTAGATACCCTGCGCGTGCTGGTAGTCATGCGGGGCAAAAAGGCCGTTGCTTGGGGACTAGGGTTCTTTCAGTCTTTAATCTTCGTCCTCGCCATTGGCTCCGTGCTCAGCAATTTAGATAACCCTCTCAACATTGTAGGATACGCAGCCGGTTTTGCTACCGGCAATGTTGTCGGGATGTGGATTGAGGAGCGATTAGCAATCGGCCATCTTCACTTAAGGATCATCAGTTCACGAAGGGGTGCAGCCATTACAGAAGCATTGCGTGCAGAAGGGTATGCTGTTACCGAGATCCCAGCACGGGGGAAAGATGGGACGGTATCGTTATTGGCAATTAGTGTGCTGAGAAAGAATGCCGGCAAGATTCAAGAGCTCATACGCTCAATAGATGAAGAAGCGTTTATAACGGCGGAAGACGTTCGTCCACTGCGGCGCGGTTTTTGGCGCTCGTGAGAGAGTGAACAATGTCACCTTTAAGGCGTGACATTCGCGGGTTGTGATCGCGGCTGGTAAACCTATACAATAATAGTAAATATTGACAAAATTGGTAAAGGTAACCTTGAGATGATGCG
>CAKZNJ010000598.1 GCA_937129505.1 uncultured Anaerolineae bacterium
ATACCCTTAGCGCGCTTCCGATAGAATACCAATCCGCAAAGTGGACGATATTCGTGACCTTCAAATTGATCATCTTAGTTGGTTGATCAAAATCCACCAAGTGCGCCGCCCAAAGAGAATTAATCACTCCTTCTTGCTTCTCTCGCCTTGTAAACAACAACCATTCACCGTCAGGAGATAGTTCAAAGATTCGCCCATCTAAATCTCCGGTACTGACAGCAAGAATCCGATTAGCTGTATCCCCTTCCAACAGCCACGCATTCCCCCCTAAAAGATAAGCAATTCTGCCTGGAATCTCATAGGTGACAAAAGGTTTTTGGATCCCCACCATCATGATCTCCGCTATCGGCTCGACCAAAATGGTTGCTTCGTTGACCATCGTCCGTGAAACCTCTACCCCATCTTCATAAAGGATTCGATAGGTAATCTCTGCTTCACCATTTTGCCCTTTTTGGGCTAACAAGGTCACATCTTCAGGTAAAGACTCGGTTTGGACAACTTTCTGCTCGAACGGCAGAATAATGCGTTCCACCTCGAATTCCTCGCGCACTCGAATCACTTTTACCAGCATCGGTGCATCTATAGGGGTAGACAGGGACGGCTCCACCCGGTCTAATGATCCAAGCGAAATCCTCGCCAGTTGAAGTGCGTGTCTTACCGTTAGATTCGGCGGCACCTCGACGGTCATTGTTTTACCATCGGCAAGAATTTCAACGACGATCGAATCATGGCTTCCTTCCGCAGCGACCATACATCCCCCCAATAGAACACCCACAAGGATAAGAGACGCGAATCTCGCCACGAAATTTCTAAGTGGTATAATCTTCACAGAGACAGCATAGAATGGGTAATGACTATTTCTTGGCTCCACGAATCAGCAAGGATCCTTCACCAATTGAGATTTCTTCAATGGCATATCCCTCTCCCACCTTCGCAACCTCGGCGAGAAACGCCTTCTCCACCTGTTCTGTGATCCTATCTAACATGATTTTAGGCAACGGGAAAGGCCCGACTTGTGCTTTAGTAAATTCAATCATCAATTCATTAGCCGAACCCACGCTCAACTTGACAACTACCATAAGCGGAAGCTCGAGATTCTCTGTTTGGGCATTTCCGCTGATCCATACCTGTTCATCCCGCAAGCGCACTTGTAAGTCTGATATTGGCACTTCGCTATTCTCAGCTAAACTCAATGCCAAATAGGAGGTTAATTGCACTTCAGTAATCTCGATTGTGAATGTCCCCTTCTGTTCTGCCTCCTGAATTGCCTGTTCCACTTTTTCTGCAACTGCATTGGCTTCTTCCGTCATAATGGGAACTTTTTCAATCTGAGCCAAATCTCCGCTCATCTGACAAGCCAGAGCAGCACCCATCAGAAGGGCAATAAAAAGAAGGGAATGCTTAAGTTTCTTCAACATTTTCAGATCATCGAACACGCTAAGATAGACAAGGCAAATTGTATCACAGCATGAATGAGCAACCATCTATACCTTTTGATCTGGCTGCGTTGATTGAAGCATTGTTATTTGTCTCATCTGCTCCAGTTAGTATCAATCAATTAACCTCAGCGCTCCAAATCTCTCCATCGGAAGTTGATTCAGCGCTTCAGAAACTGGAGCAGAAACTAACCTCTACTACTCACCCCTCTTACTTACGCCTCCAAAAACACCAAGGACGATACCAATTAACAACTGCGGCTGAGATCGCCTCTTATGTAGAGAGGTTCTTAGGTTTAGAGGCAAGCAGCCGTCTAACCCAAGCGGGGTTGGAAACCTTAGCGGTCATTGCTTACCGTCAGCCCATCACCCGCCCCCAAATTGAAGCGATCCGTGGTGTGAACAGCGACAGTGTCTTGAAAACTTTGTTGAGTAAGGGCCTTATCCAAGAGGTAGGTAGAGCAGACGCGCCTGGTCGCCCGATCTTGTTTGCAGTAACCACCGAATTTCTCCAACACTTCGGCTTTAATTCCATAGAAGAATTACCTCCATGGAACGATGAATCCGACAAACGGACATCTAAAGAAGATCAAGTCAGCTTGGATAAAGCACATTCTGAGTTTTGATCTATGGAAGAGCGTGTACAAAAGATTTTAGCGAGAGCTGGTTATGGATCGAGGCGTCAATGCGAAACCTTTATTCTTCAAGGCAGAGTAAAGGTCAACGGCGTTACGGTTGAGTTAGGCGCAAAAGCTGATCCTGGGAAGGACAAAATATTTCTTGACAATCAACCAGTTTTAGTCCAAACCCCTAACATTTATATCGCTTTATATAAACCACGTGGGGTTCTCTCCGCCGCTCATTCACCAGAAGGCAAGAAAACTGTCTGCGATTTGGTTACGGTTGACGCCCGCCTGTTTCCCGTCGGCCGTTTGGATGTCGATAGTGAGGGATTAATCCTTCTCACCAATGATGGCGATTTAGCCAATCTGATCTCTCATCCTCGCTATGGTCACGAAAAAGAATACCGCGTATTGGTTGCAAAACGCCCAGAAGATGAGCAATTGAGCGCATGGAGACGAGGCATTGTTCTATCGGATGGGTATCGGACTCAACCGGCCCAAGTCATAATTGAAATGACGACACCAAAAGGCGCATGGTTGAAGGTAACTTTACGTGAAGGACGGAAAAGACAGATCCGTGAGATGGGTGCATTAACAGGCATTCCTGTGCTGAAGATCATCCGTACCCGCATCGGCGAGATCACGATCGGTAATCTGAAGCCTGGTCAATGGCGCTACTTAACCCCATCCGAAGTGGCTAGGCTTAGAAAACCAGCTCAGAGCTCTTCCCATTCGCACCACACTCAGCACTCAAGGAGGTAGGGATGCGAAAAATCCTTCTGCGTTTTCAGTATTGGTTCGATAACATCATGTCCAAAGGAAGCCTAGCTCTATTGGTATGGTTATTCATCGCTACCTTTTTGATGTTGATAATCATTAGTTTGCTCGCTAAACTAACTCCAGAAGGCAGAGGCGTGCCCTTGCCCCAGCTGATTTGGATGGGGCTTATGAGAACTTTGGATGCGGGTACGATGGGGGGAGACGAAGGCAGCTTTCCATTTCTCTTTTTGATGTTAGCAGTTACGATTGGGGGTATTTTCATGGTTGGCACATTAATTGGCATCCTGACAACGAGTTTTGATCAGAAGATCTCCGATTTACGGAAGGGGCGCTCTCTCGTACTGGAAGAAGGTCATACGGTAATACTGGGTTGGTCATCTCAAATTTTCTATATCATTTCCGAATTGATCACTGCCAACGAAAACAAAAAACGCGCCTGTATCGTTATTCTGGCAGATAAAGATAAGGTTGAAATGGAGGATGAAATCGCAGAACGGATACCGAATCGAAAGACCACCCACATCGTATGTCGGCGGGGAAACCCTCTCGATCCAAACGATTTACAGATTACCAATCTGGATTTTTCGCGTTCAATTATTATCCTTCCTCCTGACCAAAACCAAGCTGATACCTTCGTAATCAAAACCTTGCTCGCCATCGTCCATAATCCGATGCGTAGCTCAAGACCCTATCATATTGTCACGACAATTCAAGACGAAAAGAACTACGAAATCGCCAAGCTAATCGCCAAAGACGAAGCGACAATCATCCTTGCCGATCAGCTCATCTCACGCATTACCGCTCAAACCTGCCGCCAATCTGGTCTCTCGTCGGTTTATACAGAATTGTTGGACTTTCGCGGCGATGAGATTTATTTCAAATCCGAGCCCCATTTTGCCGGCAGGCTTTTTGGTGAAATTCAGTTTCATTACTTGGAAACGGTTCTCATCGGTGTATATCATGCAGATGGCTCGGTTGCCTTAGCCCCACCTCCTGACACCGTAATTAACGAAAAGGATCAATTGATCTTTATCGCTCAAGATGACGATCTCATTGTGTCCTCAATCGATCCGACCCTTTCGATCGTGGAAAGTGTCATAACTTTCCCTACAGAAATCGAGGATAAGCCTGAAAGGACACTGCTTTTAGGATGGAACAACCGCGCGCCTTTCCTCATTCAAGAGTTAGATCGATATGTGGTCAGAAACTCCCAAATTACAGTAATGTCAAAACTCCCTGTGGAGACTCTACAGGAAGCATGTCGTTTCTTAAAGTTAGATAACCAAACCATCCAATTTATACAAGCCGATACAACCAAACGCTACGCGCTGGAAGCGATCAATGTGCCCGATTATAACCATGTGATTTTGCTGAGTTATTCGGATTGTGACGATGTACAAGAAGCAGATGCACAAACTCTGATAACCCTCCTCCATTTGCGAGAGATTGCAAATCAATCTGGCAATCATTTTACAATTGTATCTGAGATGTTAGATAATCGGAATCGCGAGTTAGCCGAAGTTGCCAAAGTAGACGATTTTATCGTCAGCCAAAAACTCGTCAGCTTGATGCTCTCTCAAATAGCCGAAAACCACAATCTTGCTCCTGTTTTTCAAGATCTATTCGATCCCCAAGGAGTGGAAATTTACCTCAAACCCGTTCATCAGTACATCCGTCCAATCCAGCCATTATCTTTTTACACCTTAACCGAAGCTGCCAAACGCCGCAACGAAGTTGCCATT
>CAKZNJ010000599.1 GCA_937129505.1 uncultured Anaerolineae bacterium
AGTTCGCAATTCAGTGGTGCGAATATTAATTGTTTGCACCACCCCGCTATAGTTGCTTACCTCGATTGAATCGCCTACCTTGAATGGTTGTTGTAGAAGAAGGATAATGCCGGCGGCAAAGTTTTTCAGGATGTCTTGCAGGGCAAACCCAATGCTAAAGCCGATAATCCCTAAACCAGCTAAAAAGGCAGTCACGTCAAAGAAGCGTTGCAAAGCGGTGATTGCGCCCAAGACGATCACGCTCCAGCGAATAGTCATTGAAAGTAAGGCAGTGATTTCTAAACTGGCGTTGCGACGTCTTAAGGCTTTTTCTAAAACTTGGCTGGTTAGCTTTGCCAGATAAAGACTTGCCAGAAAGATGAAGAGGGACAAGAGAAGATTGGGAAGGAAACTCAAAAATTGATTGAACACGTGACTCAAAGGTTGATCCATCAACGCGCCTCCATTGATATTGATTATAGCCCATTTCTCGCTTCAAAAACCGACTGATCGGTCTTATAATACGAAAGGAGGTGAGAGGTGGCGCGTCAATTACGCAGTGTTCGCACGCGAGCTAGAATCCTACAAACGGCAGTGGAGCATTTCATCCGCTCTGGTTTTGAAGGCACCAGTGTGGATGAAATCTGCAACGCTGCTGGGGTAAGCAAAGGAGCGTTTTACCATCATTTTCCCAGCAAACAAGCCTTGTTTTTAGCTTTGTTACAAGAATGGGTTCAAGAACTAGAGGATCGCCTCGCAGCTATTCGGGAAGAGTACGAATGGGTGCCACAGCGGTTTGAGCGGATGGCAGAGATGCTTCGCCATGTCTTCGAGCAAGCGGCTGGTAAGGCTCCGATGTTTCTAGAGTTTTGGTATCAAGCAACCAAAGACTCTATCACCTGGAACGCTTCGGTGCAACCGTACCAGCGCTTTCGCTCGATCTTTGCCCAATGGATCGAGGAGGGCATTCAACAGGGCAGCTTGAAATCCATCGATCCGAATTTGGCTGCTGCGACATTGGTGTCGCTGGGGGTTGGTTTGGTGCTGCAAGTCGCTTTAGAGCGGCAGGGTTTCGATTGGCCGAAAATCCCTCTTGGAGCTGTAACCTTGCTCCTTGAGGGACTGTCTTCGCCTAACCGTGGGTTTGGGCAGAATATTTAAGAGCGCAAATATCGTTGCCAGCGAATTCCTATTCCAGCAGGCGAATGAAAGCTCGATTGGAGTCCTGCGGTGTGTATTCGAATTTCCCTTGCGGGATGATCGGATCAATTTCAAGGATCCCTTGGTCGATAAACTCCCAGAGAACTTGGAAGGGTTGTTTTCCTTCCACCCATTTCTCGACCAAGATTACCCCGTGCCCCGGCATGATCGTAAAGACGACAAGGCGAGGGTCTTGGGGATTCCGCAAGGCTTCGGATTGAGAAAATGCCTGATGGATGGCATGCGCTTGGGCTTCGGTTGAACAGGAAACCGGATAGGCATAATAGGCTGGGTCAAGGTGGACATGCTCTACATAGCGCAGGTCAAAGGAACGGATGCTGCGGTGTCCGTGTAACTTCGAGCGCGTTACAGGTACTTCTACTCCTGAAGGAAACCCCCAGGCATTGCCTAGGGAAATACGGGGTAAATCCCGATCCATCAAGAAAAGCTCCACAGCTTCAGAGGAAGGGGGATCGTTGCGTTTGCCTTCTACATGGCGGACAAGAGCTCCTTGACCGTCTGAGCGAACACCAACGATTACAGCCAATTCGTCGTCGCTTAGGTTATCTTTATCGACAGGGCGAGCACTGCCGGTAATCGTGGCGATCAAACCTTGCAACGTCGCATCCCAAGTGGCAAAACATCCTTCGCTGTATTGGCTTGCCACCGAATCGGCGATAGCGGGGACGTTCACCAAATCCGCAATGCGCACCATATCGGTGAAAAAGCGCCGTTTCCCGAACTCTTGACCCGCCCGTCGCATTGCTTCAGGGGTCGATAAATTTCTCCACACTTGCTGGGGGATAGGTTCGCCCACAACCTGATGTCGCGTGATTTCATGGGTGCAGGCGGCGGTAAGGATGCGCAACATCAGATCTTCGTAAAAAGAATCTTCACCCCGTGCATCGATACGGGGATGGGCACCGACAAGGTCAAAGGCATAGGCTTCTATGGGGTCATCTTCGCCAATAACCAGTAAAATGCGGATGCATTTTGCCTGAGACTGCACCAGCCGTAACAGGGAGAGGATAGGCCCACCCCGTTTTCCTTGTTCGTAAAGGGTTTGGTAAGCAGTGGGTGCTAAACCAGGGAACTCGAAGTCCTTGGGATCGGGAGTGGGTTTCGCCAGAGCTTTAGCAAAATGCTGGAGAAGTTGCTCGAATTGGCGGGGAGTGGCTTGAAGGGTAGTGAAGAGAATAGGGGAACGGGGCAAATTAAATTTACGCCTGACGGTGAAAAGATAAGCTTCACGCCAGTCTAAGGGGATGCCGAAGGGGGCGCTGGTGATCAACACCTCTGTGTTTTCATCAGGCATCGTTTGCACAGTATGACCGTGAGTAGCAAATCGATGCAAGAGTTGTTGGTGAAATTTTTGGAGCAATGGGGTTGCGTTTCCATCTACACACGCGATTTGGATGCGGCGCAACCAATTGTGGATGGGTTTTTGGATGGTCAACAAAGGAAAAAGCGATGTCATCTGCTACCTCTCCCGAAACGTTCCCACCCCTGCAAGCGAAATATGCGCACCGCATAATCTGCTAGAGAGGGGGAGAATACTTGTAAGTAATATAACAAGAGGGTTTGTGGAGGCAGGATGATTTCAGCCTTATTCTTTTGAACGCCCTTTAGAATGGCTTTCGCACAGGATTCGGCTGAAATCTTTGCTGAGATCCACGGCACCTCTAGGTTCTCAATCATTGGAGTATCTACCCTACCCGGAAAAACGGTTGTAACTCGAACCCCGCTGCCGTAAAGTTCCTGGCGTAGGACATCTCCGAAGCCCGACAAGGCGCACTTTGCGGCGACATACGGCGTGTCTGGCGGGATACCTTTTTTTGCATCCATGGTGGAGATCAGGACAATATGACCGCTTTTTTGCTCCAGCAGGGAAGGTAAGACAGCTAAGACCAACTCCACATGGCTATAAAAGTTGATTTCCATGGACGTGCGCAATTGTTGAACGTCCATTTGAACGATGGGGGCGCGGTGATATTGACCAGCGTTCGAGATGACCAGGTCTATTCGCTCCCACTTTGCCAATGTGGTTTGAACGGCTGAATGTAAGGCTTTTGAATCGGTCAAGTCGGTTGGGAGGACTAGCGTTTCTCCACCCATTTCTTTGATGTGGGCAGCGACTTCTTCCAGAAGGGATTGCGTGCGGGCGACAAGTGCTACCTTGCAGCCTCTGCGGGCAAGCTGAAGGGCGAGGGCTTTTCCAATACCGCTGGATGCACCGCTGATCAGGGCGGCTTTGTTGGAGAAAAAGTCTGCCATTCTTATCAGATCAAGAGAATTGAGATGGAATTAAACGCCTATTATTTTAACAAAAAATATTGCCTTAGGTTACGCAGAGATGGAACTCATAGAACTTTTTCGAAACGAACGCAAAGGAGGATTTTATCGTCTCCTAAGGTTGTTAAGGATCGGTTACGCAGCGATCCGCCCATTTAGGATGGGTTGTTAGGGTAAAATAGAAAAACCGAAACGAAAAAAACACCAACAAGCCGCTGTCGGTTTTTGAGTCCATAGGGGTTTCTAGGGAAAAAAGGTGCTTGCGAGCGGATATATCTAATCCCGTAAGCAAGAAAAACATTAGCAGGATGTTTTCGATGAGGAGTGTATACCGATGAGCATAGAGTTGTTTTTGCAATCAGGGTGGTTTCAGTGGATTGTTCTGCCCTTGTTGATCTTCGTGGCGCGTATCTCGGATGTGACTTTGATGACCCTGAGAATTGTCTTCTCTGCTCAAGGACGGCGTTCAATTGCTCCGGTTGTCGGGTTCTTTGAAGTGCTAATTTGGATTTTAGCCATCAGTCAAATCATGCGTAACTTAACCAATCCGTTGACCTATATCGCCTATGCAGCGGGGTTTGCTGCCGGCAACTATATGGGATTGTTTATTGAGCAAAAGCTAGCCATAGGCATGGTTGCGGTACGGGTGTTCTTACGCAAGGATTGTGAGAACCTGATGGATAAATTGGTAGAAAATGGCTTTGGTGTGACCAAACTGTCAGCGATGGGGACGCAGGGTTCCATTGATATTCTATACACCCTCATCCCCCGACGGTCGCTCAAGCAGGTGGTTGACTTGATTCATCAGATTGACCCGAAAATTTTCTACGCCGTGGAAGAGATCCGCATGGCTTCCCAAGGGGTATTTCCCCCTTCGCGGGATTGGCAAGTTTGGCAAACGGTCGGTGTGCGGCGCAAATGAAA
>CAKZNJ010000600.1 GCA_937129505.1 uncultured Anaerolineae bacterium
TGATTACGCTCTGCGGGCATTGATGACTCTGGTCGAAAGCTACGGCAAAGGGCCAATTTCCATTCGTCAATTAGCACAGCGCAACGCAGTGCCAAAGCGATTTTTAGAACATATCATGCTTGACCTGAAAGCCAAAGGGTGGGTCACCAGTATGGCCGGCAAGAACGGTGGGTATCTTCTGGCAAAGGACCCCGATGAAATCTCGATCGGAGAGATTGTGCGTTATTTCGATGGCTTACTCGCCCCGATCCACTGCGTGTCGGTCACCCATTACCAATCTTGTTCCCTTGAGCCGGTTTGTCGCTTTCGGCGCATATTTTTGATCATCCGTAATGAGATCGCTCATCTAATGGATCAGACCAGCCTATGCACCGCTTATCGGGGCGAACCAGTCAAACGCCGAGAAGTATTCGACGAAGCATTGGTCGGCGGGGCAGGGATTTAGAAAACCTGTGCTGTCTCTCAAGAGGCGAGCAGCATAAACCTTGGCGCATGAGAAGCTAATAAAGGCTTGTCACCCCTAGGAAAAGAGGTCCAAAAATGGCAAAAATTGCAAATGATGTCACCGAACTAATCGGCAATACTCCTCTGGTGCGCCTGAACCGCGTAACCACCGGCATAAAAGCGGAGGTAGTTGCAAAGCTAGAGTTTTACAACCCAGCTAAAAGCGTCAAGGACCGCATTGGCTTTTCGATGATTGACGCAGCCGAAAAGGATGGCACGCTGACAAAAGATAAAGTGATTGTCGAGCCTACCAGTGGCAACACAGGCATTGCCCTAGCGATGGTGGCCGCTGCCAAGGGGTATAAACTCATCTTATTCATGCCTGAGACAATGTCCAGAGAAAGACGTATCCTGCTGCGCGCATATGGCGCCGAACTTGTCCTCACGCCCGGGGCAGAAGGGATGGCGGGAGCCATCCAGCGGGCAGAAGAATTGGTCAATTCAAACCCCGAGAAATACTTTTTACCCCAGCAGTTCAAGAATCCCGCCAATCCCGAAATCCACCGCAAAACGACTGCCGAGGAAATCTGGCGTGACACAGATGGCAGGGTGGACGTCCTAGTCGCCGGCGTTGGAACAGGAGGAACCATCACGGGTGTAGCAGAGGTCATCAAAGCTCGGAAACCCTCCTTCAAGGCCGTGGCAGTCGAACCGGATGCCTCTGCGGTCTTATCCGGTGGCGAAAAGGGGCCGCACCCCATCCAAGGAATTGGTGCGGGCTTTATACCCGACGTCTTGAACACTCGAATTTATGATGAGGTGATTCGCGTTCGCAACGAGGACGCCTTTGAAATGGCGCGACGAGTAGCCCGAGAGGAGGGACTGCTCATCGGTATTTCAGCCGGAGCAGCAACCTGGGCAGCTTTACAAGTCGCTAAACGCCCTCAAAACGCTGGAAAACTGATTGTCGTGATCATCCCTTCGTTCGGGGAACGGTACTTATCCACTGCCTTGTACGCTGACCTAGCCGATTAGAGCATTATTTATCATCCCTATCCCACAAAGAAGGAGTCTCTCATGGAAGCAAAACAACGTCAATTTGGTTTTTCAACCCGCCAACTTCATGCCGGTTATGCCCCCGATCCGACAACCGGTAGCCGCGCTGTTCCTATCTACCAGACCACGAGTTATCAGTTCAAAAGCACTGAACACGCTGCCAACCTTTTTGCTCTGAAAGAGCTTGGCAATATCTATACCCGCATCATGAACCCAACTACAGACGTATTAGAAAAGCGGCTAGCAGACCTCGAAGGGGGTGTCGCCGGTTTGGCGGCTAGCAGCGGTCATGCCGCTCAGATATTAGCGATTCTCACCCTTGCTGAAGCTGGCGATCATATCGTTTCTTCCAGCCGCTTATATGGGGGCACCTACAATCAATTCCATTACACCTTGCCCAAAATGGGCATTGAAGTCACCTTTGTTGACCCCACTAATCCCCAGAATTTCGAGAACGCCATTCGTTCTAACACCAAGATTCTCTACGGTGAGACTTTGGGAAACCCCGACATCTCCGTTTTTCCCTTTGAAGAAGTCGCCGAAATTGCCCAAAAACACCGCATTGTCCTGATGATTGACAACACGTTGGCAACCCCCTACCTCTTCCGTCCCATTGAATGGGGAGCTCATGTTGTAACCCATAGTACGACCAAATTCTTAGGTGGTCACGGTACAACAATCGGCGGATTGATCGTTGATGGTGGCAACTTCAACTATCGGGGAGGGCGTTACCCAAACTTTAACCAACCAGACCCTTC
>CAKZNJ010000601.1 GCA_937129505.1 uncultured Anaerolineae bacterium
AGCACCGAAACCCGATCCAATTGCGCTAATAAAGCCTGCAACGAGATTTCATTATCTATAATTTCATAAGGCAGCAAGTCTGCTGAAACTTGGCTGGAGGTTTCAGCCGTTTGTCCAACTGAAAAAAGGGAAAGTTGTCCACCGCTTGGGCGACTGCTAGGGATTTTGACTCCATATAACTCGGCGACCTCGCGAAAGCGCCCCATGAGTGTACGAAACTCGAGCTGGCGGAATATTGTCTCTACCTCTTCCAAGTTGAATTGCCCTAGATGAGCTTGTTCAGCTTTGAAGGGGATCCGCAAGTCGGTAATGATGGTTGCCAAGCGGCGGCTCAAGTATGCCATCTCGCGATCGGCAATTAATTTTTTGCGCACCGTCTCGGGAATTTCATCTATATGAGCGTAGATTTCATCCAAGCTAGGATACTTTTGCAACAGAGAAACGGCTGTTTTCTCTCCAACCCCCCGCACGCCGGGAATATTATCGGATTTATCCCCAACCAGAGCCTTGTAATCCACCACTTGATGGGGGGCAATGCCCAAATAGGATTTGACATCTTCGGGGAAGTAGTTTTCCGCTTCTGCCAGAGTTTTGCCCGGCAGATTGACCACAATCCGCTCATCCACCAATTGAAGCAAATCGCGATCGCCGGTGATAATCTTGACGGCGTACCCTTCTTCTACCGCTTGTCTTGCAATGCTTCCCAAAACGTCATCCGCCTCGTATCCTTCCACCTCCAGTCGGGGAACTTGCATGGCATCCAGAATCTGGCGTATCCGATCGATTTGAGGACTTA
Organism: uncultured Anaerolineae bacterium; assembly: GCA_937129505.1. Lineage (GTDB taxonomy): Bacteria > Chloroflexota > Anaerolineae > Anaerolineales > UBA4823 > NAK19. The sequence continues at coordinate 797 of CAKZNJ010000601.1, forward strand.
GATCATCCGGCATCTTCGCTCGCGTAGCCTTATAGTCGGTGTAAATCTCATCCCGAAAAGTCCGCCCGGTATCGAAAGCAACCGCCAGATACTCGGGTTTTTCACTCTCCAACAAACGCAGTAAGACGCTGACGAAGCCAAACACTCCCGCGGTCGGTTCGCCATTTTTGGTCCGAAAGCCCTCAGGATCACCACGCGTTAAGGCGAAATAAGCTCGGTAGGCGAGCGCATGACCATCGATCAAATAAATGATTGGAGGCATTATCTTGTCCTTTCCAATAATCGCAGCCAACCCCCTTTACAATAGATGATCTCATCGAGGGATGGCATTGAGTTTGAGAGCACCCCGACAATTGTGACGAAGAGGATATTCGATAGAGAACAGCAGGATGGGGCACAGAGACGCTGACTTGGCATTGCATCTTGTTGCACATTTTGGACATTAACAAATTATAAATGAAGATTACCGTAGAAGGCTACTGGTTTTCTATGTACAGTGTGACTCAAATTTTGTTGACAATCAATCCTTTACATGTTATCGTATCTAGGAGGATGAAACGAGCGGCGAGCCTTCTTATTGGTTTAGTGGTTGGATTCGGATTGTGGGGGGCATTCCACCAAAATCCAAACCCAGTAACTGGGGAAGAAGC